>NZ_JAMOKS010000071.1:0-11335 GCF_023656785.1 Parabacteroides caecihominis | reverse complement strand
GGTCGATTTTAGCCAAAATTTGAGAACAAGAACTTTTTCCAGAACTAATTTTCTTTCTATTTACTATACAAAATGTCAAAGATCTTTTTGAGATATGTTTTTACACAGTCTCTTGAGAGGGGGAAGGGGGTGTGTTATTGTTTCGCTCTATAACTAGCTTTAACACACCCCTTATCCCCTCTCAAGAGGGGAATTGGTTACTCCCGGCACTATAAATAGATAGTTCAATCATTTCTATAATTACCCCCCATTTATTTCCAGTAAGGCAATGTATAAGGATTGCGATACTGATACCAGTACAACCGATGTGCAGCGGCTTCCTTATCATTGACGAAACTTAATGTAGCCGGATTCCATTTTACCGGACGATTCAGTTCGCGGGAAATATTTGCCAGACAACAAAGCGTATTAGTGCTGCAACCTACCTCTACCGGAGCAATCGGATTCTCACGTGAACGAACGCAATCGATAAAATTCTGCATATGAGGCGAACTTACTTCATATTCCCCTTTACCGACTTCTTTCTTCTTGGCTTTCAACAAGGAAGGATCCGAACATTCGATATAACCGCGTGCTACCTTCAGCCATCCTTTATCACCGATAAACTGGATACCCTGAGCATTCTCATTATCTTCCCGATAAGGCTGTTCGGTCATCACAATACCGTTGGCATATTTCATGGAAGCATATTTCTGTCCGTTATAACCTGCCGGAGTAAATTCTACCGGACCGGAACCGTCCATACCGATAGCAGCCTGAGCGATGTCAAACATATGGGCACCCCAGTCGGCCGTAAAGCCATTACCGGTTTCCTGATACCAACGCCAGGCTCCCCACAACTGTTCGTTCTGCTCCGGATCGAGAGAGATCGGAGGACAAAGATCCGGATGATAGTGTACCTTCGGATCATTCAACGGTCCCATCCATTGATTGAAGTTCAGATTTCCCGGCACAGGCATTTCCGGCAGATCCAACGGTTTTGGAGGTGCACCGACACGGGCATATATTTTCTCTACATGACCGATCGCTCCACTACGGACCAACTCGATCGCTTTCTGAAACTCTTCGCTCGAACGTTGCTGGCTTCCCACCTGTAGCACCCGCTTGTTATCGCGGACGGCTTTTACCATCGCCAGACCTTCGGCAATTGTATAAGCCAGCGGTTTCTGGCAATAAACATCTTTTCCCGCCTGACAGGCATGAATGGTTGTCAAAGCATGCCAGTGGTCGGGAGTTGCCACCTCGATCGCATCGATGTCCTTACGTTCCAGCATATCTTCATAAAACTCATAGCTGTCGCAACGCGGCGCTACGCCCTGTTGCTTCTGCCAGGCCGTAATTCTACGCACAAAACGTTCGCGTTTCATGGAATCTACATCGCAACCGGCAGCAACCTGCACACCCGGACAATTGGAAAAACTGGTAAAATCGGATAAACCTTGCTGCCCCAGCCCGATAAAGCCTAAAACAACCCGATCGCTCGGTGCGATGCGCACTCCATTGATCGACCAGCTGGGAAGGATTGTAAAACTGGCTAGTCCCAGTGCGGACAAGCCGAGGAATTTTCTTCGGGAAATTCCTTTCTTCTCGTTCTCTTTCATGGTATTAAATTATATTGGTCTTAAAAAATCAATACCGCAAATGTATAGAATTTATTGTAATAAATAAAAAAAGCGGGAATATTTGATGAAATATTCCCGCTGATATGATATTGTATTATAGCTTAAAATGCATAACCGAAGCCCATATTCAGATAAATCGGATACATGGCAAAAGTAATCGTATTAAAATCTTTCTTGAATATATCATTCATACCCCAAGTCAGATCGGCATACACATTCAAGTGTTTGAAGGCTTTCCATTCGCCTCCCAGCTGTAGCCCCCATGCAAAACGACGCAGGTCTTTGGAAAAATCGTAAGGAGCACTTTTACCGTCTTCAAATACGACTTTGTTACCGGTCGGATCGAGTTCACGCAAATAGCCGTCGTACACATCGCCCGTAAAATTACCTTCCATCCGATAGGAAACATACGGTCCGGCATTCAACTTCCAACGTGGAGAAACCCGCCAGGCAGCCAGCACAGGAACAGTCAGATACGAGTTATTTACCTTTGTCTTTACCTGCCCGGTCCAAAAGCCTTTCATACGTTCACCACCATCACCGATGATCTCCATGCTGTAATTCTTTACACGGGCATCTGTTTTCATACCTTTCGTTTCGAGACGTAAAGCAAGCATAATCCCCCAAGTGCGCGCCGGATTAAGCCACTTCGTTACATTCCCCTCGATGGCAATCTGCAATGTCGGGTTATAACTGTCGATGGAGCGTATCTCTTTCGGCAATGGCAATGGAGACGTCCCCCCGATACTGAATCCGGCTTTTACCTCATATTCCAACCCGATCAGATATGAATTGATGATACCGGCATTCTGGTCTTTCTGGGCAAACAGACTATGGCTAGTCAGCAATAATAAACCCAGGATACTTATAATTAATTGTTTTTTCATACTGTTTTATGTTTATTCTTCCACAGAATGGATCAGTTCGACTTCATCTATATATAATGTACTGCCAACTGCTCCGTTGAACAAATCACCTTCTATACTGGAAGAAAATACAATCGCCACATTATATTTTCCAGCTTTCAACTTATCCCGGTCGATAGTTTTACCCGGTCGCATATTAAACGGCAGATAGAATTGCGTCCATTCATCCGTTTCTTTCGCGTCTTCGATCCGTGCGACGGAGATCAGATTCGGATGGCTGAATTTATTAGTTCCATCCAGCATATTCACATCATCGGTCGTCTCATAAAAGATCGCATAGATATCAAATATATCTTTTTTACCGGAAACGATCTTTCCTGATTCGGAGAAATCCGGTCCTGCTTTGTACTTATAATATCCGGTCAGGTAAGTCGGCACATATTCGAACGGCATACCGAATTTGGTGGCTTTCAGAGCATTGGTAAGGGCACTTATTATATCGAATGTTCCCATAAACAAGTTACCGGCAGCAATCGGCATGTCTAACTTCGCGCCAAAACTACCGGTCGAACGAGTCACCAACCTTACACACTTACCTTTATAGCCTTTGTCAAAGGATAGCGTTGGAAAAGTATCACGGGGAGCTTTCATATCCGTCAGTGCAAATCCGGGATTACCGCTTGCCCAATCCATTATAGTGTTTCCGTTATCGTCTGTTTCATAGAAAACATCGTATTGGGCTGTACCTTCATGTCTGACCTGTTCAAAACTATATTGTGTACCGATACCGGTTATCACATAATTCACCTCATAGCGTTTCTTCCATTGTCCGTCTTCCGAAACGACAGTGTAATACTGCGGTTCGCTAAAATCAAGCGTCGTTCCGCTAGCCGGTGAAATAGAGGCTCCCGGTGTCAAAGTAAATTCGGGCGATTGTTTCGATAAATCAGTATTTGATTTAACCATCAATGTAATCTTATCATTTGTAATAATAGGATCGCGACGCAATATGTCGGCTGGTACTGTACAGGTCAGGATATCAGCTTCTGCATTCGGCGCCTCGTCCTGGATACAGGACATTCCCATAATACTTAAAAAAAGACAGGTTAATAAGCGTGTCAGCTTCATTTTGTTTCTTTTTTAGTGAATAATCCAATAATTACTTTTTCCATAAAGCGACTGCAAATTTACTTCCCTTTTTCGGATTTGTCTGCAATATTATGTTTTTATTACATATTTTATTGGGTAAAACCAGGCTTTCTTCCTATTTTTGATGTTTTACAAACAATTGTGTATCATCACCATTAATTCATTCAGACCATGACAACACGCAGAGATTTTATCCGGCAGGCTGCCCTTCTGGGAGCCGGCTTCTCGATGAACCCTTTCTTTATTAAAGCTAGTAGTAACTCAGTCGGTGCAAACGATAAGATCAGGGTCGGCCTGATCGGTTGCAAAGGGATGGGGTATTCCGACCTGCAGGCTTTCCTCCGCAATCCGGAAGTCGAATGTATCGCTTTAGCGGATATTGATGAAAATGTGTTAAATAACAGGGCTGCCGAGACGGAAAAACTAACCGGAAAGAAGGTAAAACACCTTTATAAAGACTGGCGGAAGCTGATCGACAACAAAGATGTGGACGTCGTTATCGTCGGTACTCCCGACCATTGGCACTGCCTCCAGATGGTTGCCGCCTGCGAAGCTGGGAAAGATGTTTATTGCGAGAAACCGCTAGGAAACAGTATCGAAGAATGTAACATCATGGTACGTGCCGCCGAGAAATACAACCGTGTCGTACAGGTCGGACAGTGGCAACGCAGCGACCCTCACTGGCAGGACGCAATGGCTTTCGTACATAGCGGGCAGTTGGGTAAAATACGTACCGTACGTGTATTTTCTTATCAGGGATGGTGTCCTTCCATTCCGGTAATTGCCGACGAACCGGTTCCGGCAGGTGTTGATTATGACATGTGGCTCGGCCCGGCACCCAAACGCCCGTTCAACCGCAACCGTTTCCATTTCACTTTCCGTTGGTTCTGGGATTATGCCGGGGGACTGATGACAGACTGGGGTGTCCACCTGCTCGATTACGCCCTCTATGGCATGAATGTGACGGCACCGAACTCTATTATGGCTTCGGGCGGCAAATTCGGTTATCCGGACGATGCCTGCGAAACACCCGACCTTCTGCAAACGATCTATACATTCGATGACTTCACCGTGATGTGGGACCATGCCATCGGTATCGATGACGGTGCTTACGGACGTAACCACGGACTCGGTTTTGTAGGAGAAAACGGCACACTGGTTATCGACCGCGGCGGTTGGGAAGTCATCCCTGAAAAGGTGAACGGCAAGGCTCGCATGGAAGCAGTCGCCCTGAATAAGGCTTACGGAGAAGGCGGCTTGAACCTCCACGTCAAGAATCATCTGGAATGTATCAAATCGCGCAACCGTAATTGTAATGCAAGCATCGAGATCGGCGCACATATCGCCAAATTCTCTCAATTGGGTAACATTGCTTACCGGACCGGAAAGAAACTTTCGTGGGACGGAACAAGTTTCCACGATGCAGAAGCTGATAAATATCTCTGCAAAGAATATCGCGCCCCCTGGGAGTTACCGAAAATATAAGCAGAATGAAAAAGGCGGGCTCTCACAAGTCCGCCTTTTCGAATGTTTAATTTAAATACTAACTATGGTATCGATCCGATCATTGATGCTCGGACCGTAGTAAGTCGTTAACCGTCTTTACCGGATTGAAAGTCTCGATAGGGACTTCTACAAATACGGTATTCCAGTCGCTCATTGCACCATTCCACAAACCGGGAAGTTCCAATGCCTTCAAATCGCGACCATCTTTACTCTTGTAAGAGATGAAACCGGTATTTTTATCTACATAATCAGGCAGATTATATTTTTCTCCTTTATGATTCTTCAATGCACATACCAGGTCAACCGGATTGAAGTGGGTGCCTTGTTCGAACATCGCTTTCTTTGCCGGATCTTTCAGGTCGATCTGCGAACTTTCCAGAATCTGCGGAGAGACAGTGCCATCCGGATTTTGTGCCAGGAACGGACCGCCGCCCGGTTCGCCTACATTCTTCACCATACCGCAAACACGCAACGGACGGAGCAGTTTGCTCTTGATATAGAGAATCAGTTCGGCATCTTCCAGCAACTTCGTATCCGGATTCTTGATACACAGGTCATCCTGCAAGAAATGAATCATTTCTTCTACCTGGTCATGTGAATATTTTCCTGTTTCGATCAGATTCAGATAATTGAATATACGTTCCTGCAAAGTAACCAACACACCGGCTATCACTTTCTTAAAGATAACAGTCGAACATTTGAAACTGTCGGGAACGACATTGTCGATATTCTTTACGAAAACGACATCGGCATCGATATCATTAAGATTCTCGATCAAAGCACCATGACCGCCCGGACGGAACAACAATTTTCCATTCTTGTCGCGGAAAGGATTGTTTTCCATATCGGCGGCAACCGTATCCGTACTCGGCTTCTGTACACTGAAGGAAAGATCATAGCCTACCGAGAACTTTTCTTCGTATGCCTGTTTCTTTTCTGATACCAACTGTTCAAACAAAGCCTTATGTTCAGGAGATACGGTAAAATGGATATTTACTTCACCGGCATTGTTCTTGGCATACATGGCACCTTCAGCCAGATGTTCTTCCATGGCAGTACGGATCGTTTCGCCTGCACGGTGAAACAACAACAGACCTTTAGGCAACTGTCCGTAATTCAAACCTTTGGCATCCAGCAAATTGAAAACTACCGCCTTATAATTGCCGGCAGCGATCAGTGCCGGAATATCCTTTTCTTCGTTTGCCAGGCAAACGGCATTCAATGCGTTATAAAAAGCGAAACGGGTAATCTCGCTAAAGAATTTCTTTTCAAAATCACTGGTCGGCACATCATAAGAGGCTGACAGAAACTCATACAGGTTCTTAAACATACGGCTGGCAGCACCCGAAGCAGGTACAAATTTCAGGATCCGTTTATTTTTAGCAAGATAGGCATCCCACGCATCCATATAAGTTGCCTGGTCCTCCTGCGATACAACCATTATACCTTTTTCTACTGATGCGGATGCGGCTATTTCCAGATAAGGGAAACCTTTGACGAAGCAGGCCAGTTGTTCTTCAATCTGCTGTTCGCTGATTCCTTTATCAGCCAATTGCTTTAAATCGTTTGCGTTTAACATAGTATATCTTTTAAAATTAGTACTCTTCGCATTGTGGCATAGCATTTTCCGTCTATGCTTCTCGCAAATGTATAAAAATACTGTTAGAATAGCATTGATATTCGAGGAAAAAAGATACTTTTACAGTATGTTTTACCGCCTGTCCTCAAATGGGCAGTAAAAAAGAAGATGCAACTATGGACATACAACCATTCTTTACGGAAGAAGAAAGAAAAGATTTCTTCTCAAAATACAGACAATTGGTACGTAGCCTCTACTCCTTTTTACATAGAGAGGATATACGGAAAATGAGAGAGTTGATGCAGCGCGTTGTCGCACTCGACTGTTACGGAAGAGACAAGAACGGCATCAACGGATTGATTCGCAATATTAATACTGCACTGATCGCAACAACGGAGATCGGGCTGAAACGGACTTCGGTCATCGCTCTCCTGCTCTATCGCCCGGTGCTGAAAAAGGTTATTACACTGGAAGAGGTCGAAAAGACGTTCGACGCAGATGTCACGCTGATCATTCAGCGCCTGCTGAAGACTTCCGATCTGTATGCCCGCAATACGGCCGTCAATTCTGAGAACTTCCATCACCTGCTCTTTTCTTTTGCAGAAGACGTCAGGGTGATACTGATTATGATTGCCGACCGCCTCTGCCTGATGCGCTTGGGCAAACAGTTGAAAGAGGACGACCGCCTGCGGCTCGCCACCGAGGCTTCATATCTGTATGCTCCCCTGGCCCATCGCCTGGGGTTATATACGATAAAGAGCGAACTCGAAGATCTGTCGCTAAAATACACCGATCCCAATCAGTATGATTTCATCAAGAAAAAGCTGAACGAGACCAAACGTTCACGCGACATTTATATAGCCGAATTCATTGCACCTATCAAGAAAAAGTTGCAGGAAGCCGGCTTGCGGTTCGATATCAAAGGACGTACCAAATCCATCCACTCGATCAACAACAAGTTGAAAAAGCAGAAGATCGAGTTTGAAGGTATATACGATCTGTTCGCGATCCGTGTCGTGCTGGATACTCCACTTAAAAAAGAGCGTTCAGAATGCTGGCAGGTATATTCGATCATTACCGACATGTACCAGCCGAACCCCAACCGTATGAAAGACTGGATTTCCATTCCGAAGACGAATGGATACGAGAGCCTGCACATCACGGTCATGGGCCCGCAAAACAAATGGGTGGAAGTGCAAATCCGTACCCGCCGGATGGATGAGATCGCCGAACGCGGACTGGCAGCCCACTGGAAATACAAAGGCGTGAAAGCCGAAAGCGGACTGGACGAATTCCTCAATACCGTGCGTGCCGCCCTGGAAGAGAAGGAGAACAACCCGCTCGACCTGATGCAGGATTTCAAGATGGACCTGTATAAGGACGAAATCTATGTCTTCACACCGACCGGCGAACTGATCAAACTGGCGAAAGGGGCCACCGTGCTCGACTTTGCCTTTGCCATCCATTCAAAGCTGGGATGCAAATGCGTTTCCGCCAAGGTAAATGAAAAGAACGTACCTATTAAATATGTACTGAACAACGGGGATACGGTTTCGGTCGTCACCTCTCCAGCCCAGACGCCTAAACGCGACTGGCTGAACATTGTTGTCACCTCCAAAGCCCGTGTAAAGATCAAGCAGGCCCTCCGTGAAGAGACAGCCAAAGCAGTCGACTTTGCCAAGGAGATGCTCCAACGCCGTTTCAAAAACCGGAAGATCGAGATGGAAGAACCTCATCTGATGCGTTACATCAAGAAGAAAGGATTCAAGACCGTCACCGACTTCTACATCGAAATAGCCGAAGAACGCCTCGACCCGAATAATGTGATCGACGAATATCAGGAGTTTGTCCGCAAGGAAACCGAGACCAACGACCGTTCGGAAACCCGTAGTGCCGGCGAATACATCACGACCACCGAAGTGGAGGAAATATCCACCAACAAGGACGTTCTGGTAATCGACAAGAACCTGACAGGGATTGAATACAAGTTGGCAAAATGCTGCAACCCGATCTATGGTGACGAAGTATTCGGATTCGTTTCCACCCAAGGCATCAAGATCCACCGGATGGATTGCCCGAACGCGCAGGAGATGTTCAGCCGTTTCGGTTACCGCATCATCCGTGCAAAATGGAGCGGAAAAGGCGACAACGGATATGTGGTAACCCTTCGCGTTGTCGGTAGGGACGATATCGCGATCGTCACCAACATCACCTCGGTGATCGGAAAAGAGAATGGCGTCACGCTCCGTTCGTTGAACATAGATTCGGTAGACGGGATATTCCAAGGTAACTTTGCCGTACTGGTGAGAGATACCAATTCGCTGAATATGCTGGTCAAGAAAATAAAATCAGTCAAAGGAGTCAAGACGGTAGACCGCCTGAATTCATAAGAAAAAGGCTCGCCATAACGGTCGAGCCTTTTTCTTCTTTTACAATCAAATAATTAATACTAAAGTAATAAAATAAAGTTCTTTGTATTTTTACCTTAAAAACATTTTCTGTTATTCACTTTTAAATTGATAGACAAAGATAAATCTTTTTGTTCAACTATTAAACGTATTACCGCCCGTCAGACGAACCCCAACGGTTATTGAACAAAAAGATTTATTTTAAGGACAAAATCAGTCTTTTGCCTGATGCACCGTCAGTTGCGGGAACGGGAACCCGATACCTTCAGCATTGAAGGTTGCATAAATAGCTTTATTGGTATCAAAATAAACGCCCCAGTAATCGGAACTTTTTACCCATACACGCACAACGACATTGACACTACTATCGGACAGCGCACTCAAGGCTATGAAAGGAGCCGGTTCGTTCAAAACACGTGCATCCTGTGCAAGAACGGATTCGATCACTCTCTTAACATGCTCGTAATCGCTCCCGTATTCCACACCGAAAGTCCATTCCACACGACGCGTCGGCTCATTACCGATATTGGTTACCACCCCGCTGCTCAATGAGCCGTTCGGAATAAAAATATTTTTATTGTCTGCCGTAAGCAAAATAGTATGGAAAATCTGAATCTCCCTCACCGTACCGCCTACACCCTGCGATTCGATATAATCGCCCACCTTATACGGCTTGAACAAAAGGATAATCAACCCGCCGGCAAAGTTCGACAGGTTTCCGCTCAACGCCATACCGATAGCGACACCGGCAGAAGCAAGCAATGCTGCAAATGAAGTCGTCTGTACTCCCAACGCCCCTACAACGGAAATGATCAACAGGATCATCAACGTAACATTCACCAGACTTCCTACAAATGTTTTAACAGACGGATCAAAATCACGTTTCGTTAAAATACGGCGAACAAGTTTGTTAATCATGCGGATAATAAACCGTCCTACAACGAAAACAATGATAGCTTTAATAATTGTCCACCCTAAATGACTACCCTGCTCTATCAGGGAATTGATAAAACCTTCCAATTTCGGATTGGATGCCAACACATCTAATAATATCATATTTCTATCTATTTTAATTAAACACTTTTATCTTATAACAATCAAAGCATCGAAAAGTCTTATAAAATGTGGCAAAGGTATAAAGTTTTTTTAATCCGGCGGCAGAACAAGATATTTGCGTAGCTTTGCGACGATCAAATAACAGATAAAAACAAGAGAATGAGATTACTGCTGATATTCATCACTTTTATCCTGGCAACAACTAACTGTTTTGCCCAATCGTATGAGGAACTGATTGAAAAAAGTTACGACTTTCTGGATAAGAAAGATCTGGTGTCTGCCGAAGAAAGCCTGAGGGCCGCCATGCGTCTGGAGCCGGGAAACCCTATGAACTATGCCTTGTTGACAAACCTCGGAAGTATCCAGCGCCGCCAGGGCAAGCTCCAGGATGCACTGCTTTCCTATACGGCCGCACTCAGCGGACGTCCCAACAATCCGACTATCCTGGAGAACCGCGCCTCTCTCTACTCCGAGTTGGGAGAAACGGAGAAAGCGCTGAATGATTACGATGCCTTACTGATCGTGGAACCGACAAACGAAGAGGCTCTTTACTGTCGCGGACTGATCTATATCCAAAAGAAGAATTATATCTGGGCGGAGCAGGATTTCGATAAAATATTAGAGATGAACGAAAAGTCCGTCCGTGCCCGTCTGGGACATGCCATTCTTGAAAAGATGCGTGGTAACTATGAGGAAAGTGAAAGAATCTTCAACTACCTGATCAGCCAGATGCCCCGTGACTGGCTATTGTATGAAGGTCGTGCCGATGTGTATTTCATGATGGGCAAGAACGCCCGCGCCATGGCAGATATTAACAAGGTATTTATTGAAAGTACTCCCAGCGCTTCCCTGTATGTGCTGAGAGGAAAAGTTAAACTGGCCCAGTATGAAAAAGAATCCGCCGCAAAAGATTTCCTGAAAGCACAGGAGATGGGCTATGACCAGACAATCATTGACGAGTTGATAAAGATGACAAAATAAGAATCTATTTAGAAATAATTGAGCTATATGTTTATAGTGACGGGAGTAACCAATTCCCCTCTTGAGAGACTGTGTAAAAACTAGTCTTTGAAAAAGTTCTTTGAAATTTTGTTAAGTAGTAGAAAGAAATTAACTTCGGCTATTCAAAAGCATGAGTTATGAACTATC
>NZ_JAMOKS010000070.1:0-11536 GCF_023656785.1 Parabacteroides caecihominis | reverse complement strand
AATTCGACTCAAGGATATCAATGAATGGGCATCAAAAAAACTATCGCCAAACCTAGTCTCCATGCGGAATCAAACACTAAAAAAAGTATGCTAAAATGAGAACACTTTACTGAACACCCTACCTTTCAGGGCTCACCGGCCGGATGCCATTCCCAATCCCCCGGCTTCACCGGGGGCTATTCACAGTTAGTCCTTTCAGGACAAGCAACAACACTTAACTAGTTCAATTCTGATAAAATTCAAGCCATATTACCACATACCATATTTAACCCTAAAACAACCATGTCCAAATTCAAACGAATCATCGAATTCATTCTTGCTTTGCTTAATTTTTTGTTTCATTTTAAACCGTCAACAGATGATAAAACGGCTATCGTTACTGAAACTTATCCCAGCCCTGCTGCTCCGCCTGGCACGGAAAGGGATCACCCTGTATTTGAAACTATCCCTTAGGATACGGCTGCGGCTGCCGTAGGGATAAGGCTGCCGGTCAACGCCTCCCGAAGGCTGCCCGGTGGCCTTTTATTTTCAATAACATCTTTTTAACCCCTCATTTTTTTCGGGTTCTACAAGGTTATCTCATTCAGTTTGCCTACTTTTGCAGACTGATATAAATATATATGTAGGATTGTATGAAAACACTGGAAAGATTAGTTGCAGAGAAATTATTGAAGATTAAAGCCGTTAAATTACAACCGGCAAATCCGTTCACCTGGGCTTCAGGTTGGAAATCACCGATCTACTGTGATAACAGAAAGACGCTTTCTTATCCGGCTGTTCGTAGTTTTATCAAGTTGGAACTGGCACGTGTGATTAGCGAAAAATATGAAAACGCAGATGCTATCGCAGGAGTTGCCACAGGAGCTATCGCACAGGGTGCACTGGTAGCAGATTTGCTTGGACTGCCTTTTGTATATATCCGCGCAACGCCGAAAGATCATGGATTGGAAAACCTTATTGAAGGTGAACTGAAACCGGGTTCTAAAGTAGTGATTATCGAAGACCTTGTATCAACCGGCGGTAGCAGCTTGAAAGCTGTGCAGGCTGTACGTAACTTCGGTTGCGACGTGGTTGGTATGGTTGCCATCTTTACTCATGGATTCCCTGTTGCAACACAACAATTCAAAGACGCTAAAGTTACGCTGACTACACTGAGCAACTACGACGCCGTTATCGAAGAAGCTGTACGCACAGACTATATCGACGAATCGGAAATCGCCACTTTGCAGGAATGGCGCAAAGACCCTGCTAACTGGAATCCCGAAGCTTAATTTATTAACAACCCGAGGATGACAGAATTTGTAAGTGAGATCAAAACGATCCCCTATAACGAGGATCGTGTCTATGCAATGCTGTCCGACCTTTCCAATCTGGAACGGGTGAAGGACCGCATTCCACAAGATAAAATCAAAGACTTCGAGTTCGACAGCGACTCTTGCAGTTTCGCTGTCGATCCCGTAGGTAAAATAACTTTTCAGATCGTAGAACGCGAACCGAACAAAACGATCAAATTTACTACAACCAATTCGCCCGTGCCACTCTTCTTGTGGATTCAACTGAAACAAGTGCAAGAGGCCGATACGCGATTGAAAATGACGATCCGCGCCGATCTGAACCCGTTCATCAAACCGATGGTATCAAAACCGTTGCAGGACGCTCTCGACAAAATATCAACTGTGATTGCCTCCCTGCCCTATTAATTCTCCGCATTATGGCTCAGAAACTTTGGGAAAAAAATGTACAGGTAGACAAGGAAGTCGAAACATTTACCGTAGGTAAGGACCGCGAGATGGACCTTTATCTGGCTAAATACGACGTTCTTGGCTCAATGGCTCATATAACGATGCTGGAAAGCATCGGGTTGCTCGCAAAAGAAGAACTGGCGGTTCTGCTGGCGGAGCTGAAAAACATCTATGCCGTGGCCGACCGCGGCGAGTTCGTGATCGAAGAGGGCGTGGAAGACGTCCATTCGCAGGTAGAACTGATGCTGACACGCCACCTGGGCGATATCGGCAAGAAGATACATAGCGGACGTTCGCGTAACGACCAGGTGCTGCTGGATTTGAAACTGTACACGCGTGCACAAATCCGGGAGTTGGTAGAACTGACGAACGGCTTGTTCGAGGTGCTGATCAGCCAGAGTAACCGTTACAAAGAAGTACTGATGCCGGGGTATACGCATTTACAGATTGCGATGCCTTCATCGTTCGGCCTGTGGTTCGGGGCGTATGCCGAGAGCCTGGCGGATGATTTGCAGATGATGCAGGCGGCTTATAAGGTATGCAACCGTAACCCGCTGGGTTCGGCAGCCGGATATGGTTCATCTTTCCCGCTGAACCGACAGATGACAACCGACCTGCTGGGTTTCGACTCGATGGACTATAATGTTGTCTATGCACAGATGGGACGCGGCAAGATGGAACGTACGGTAGCTTTCGCTATGGCGGGCATTGCCGCAACGCTTTCAAAACTGGCATTCGATGCTTGCATGTTCAACAGCCAGAATTTTGGATTCATCAAATTGCCGGACCAGTTTACGACGGGTTCGAGCATTATGCCGCATAAGAAGAATCCGGACGTGTTCGAACTGACCCGCGCAAAATGTAACAAGATACAGGGCCTGCCGCAGCAGATTACATTAATATGCAACAACCTGCCGTCGGGTTATTTCCGCGACTTGCAGATTATCAAAGAAGTGTTCCTGCCTGCTTTCGACGAACTGAAGGATTGTATCCGCATGGTAACGCACATGATGCGCGAAGTAAAGGTGAACGACCATATTTTGGAAGATGACAAATATGCCTTATTGTTCAGCGTAGAAGAGGTGAACCGTCTCGTATTGGAGGGTGTGCCTTTCCGCGACGCTTACAAACAGGTCGGTCTGAATATAGAAGCGGGCAAATTCACTCCGAATAAAGCGGTCAGCCATACGCACGAAGGTAGTATCGGTAATCTATGCAATGATAGTATTTCTGCTCTGATGCAAAATATTATTGACGGTTTCTCGTTTAGTAAAGTAAACGAAGCAGAAAAGGAACTGTTAGCATAAACATATGAAAAGAATATTTTTTTGTTTGGTAGTACTGTTGGCGATGTCGTGCAATAAGGTAAACGTCTCGAACATTCCTTATGCACGGGTATATCTGGAACTGGATTTGACCTACAAAGACAAAGATTTAGTTGGACTCTATAATTTTAAAGAGATAACTTCTACCGACGGTCAAAATTACGGCACACAATTAGGTTATTCGGGAGTTCTGGTTGTTTGCAGTGTTGACTCCAATGGTAATTTCGTATATTATGCTTATGACCTTTGTTGTCCCTATGAAGCTAAAAAGAACATAACAGTAAAAGCAGACAACACCGGCCAGGCAAAATGTCCAGAATGCGGAACAAAATACAATATCGCGTATGGTTCTGGAACTCCGTCAGATGGCCCGTCAGAATTTGCATTAACGAGATTCGATGTCACTCAGCAGGGGAACAAATTATTAATCCGGTATTAAAAAAATCATCCTCTAAAGAGATTTTTTTAGTCAAATGTTTGCAAATACAAAAATTTCGTCTACCTTTGCACACGCAAACGAAAACAATGCGGAAGTAGCTCAGTTGGTAGAGCATAACCTTGCCAAGGTTAGGGTCGCGGGTTCGAGTCCCGTCTTCCGCTCATCTCTAAGAGAAGGGATGCTCGAATGGTGGAATCGGTAGACACGAAGGACTTAAAATCCTTTGGCCATTGCGGCTGTGCGGGTTCAAGTCCCGCTTCGAGTACAGTTTGATTTAATTGCGGAAGTAGCTCAGTTGGTAGAGCATAACCTTGCCAAGGTTAGGGTCGCGGGTTCGAGTCCCGTCTTCCGCTCGCTTCCAAAAGGCCTCGGTATTGCTTGCAATATCGGGGCTTTTTATTTTTAAGCCTATTGCCCGTTTAAAGAATTATATATACCTTTGTTATAACTAAATACAAAGGATATGAACTTCTTCAGTAATTACTTACCCGGAATTATCGCTTTATGCCAAAAGCATAAAGTAAAGAAATTGTTTGCTTTCGGCTCTGTATTAACCAATCGGTTTACAGATAAGAGTGACATCGATTTATTAGTGGATTTCGAGGGTGTCACACCGGAAGATTATGCAGACAATTTCTTTGATTTAAGAGATGCACTGTCCAATATCTTCCGTAGAGATGTAGACTTATTGGAAGATAAAGCTATACGAAATCCCATTCTACGAAACAACATTGACTCTTCAAAGCAATTAATCTATGGATGAATATATCGAAAAACATCTGTACGATGTGCTTCTTTCTATCAATGATGTGGAAAGTTATTTTGATGATGCCCCCAAACTATTTGAGGAATTTAGAAAAGACACCCTTAGACAAAGGGCTGTTGAACGTAATGTTGAAATAATGGGGGAAGCTGTCAATCGGATTCTCAAGATAGACCCGACTTTTATATTACCTAATGCCAGAGCAATTGTCAACACCAGAAACAAAGTAATACATGGCTATGACAGTATCACTACTGAATTTCTTTGGGGACTCATCATCAAACACATACCTGCTTTAAAGAAAGATGTTTTAGACCTGCTCAACCACCCTCAATAAAGAAATAGGGCCATAGCATTTCTGCCACAGCCCTCCCTTCATAGACACACCAATATTTATAACTATCGTATAAATATCTTCTTTACCTCTCTATATGTCTTTTCTGAATAATCGATTAAACGCAAATATAAGAATTAATTTAGCATTCCAATAACATTTCGGATGTAAGCGCTTAAAATTCGGCTTATAACAGTTATTTTGACGTTTTTTTCACAAACAATAAAAAAGCCCGGCCTGCAATCAGACCGGGCCTTATCTTTATCAGATACGGATTATTTTCCTTGTAAGCCGGCATCCATCGCGGCAGCAGCCTTGCGACCGTCGCCCATGGCCAGGATTACGGTAGCACCACCACGAACGATATCGCCTCCGGCATATACATCCGGCAAAGCGGAACGCATGGTATCCTGATCGACTACGATTGTTCCCCATTTGCTTACTTCCAGGCCGCTGAAGGCACGCGGGATAAGCGGGTTAGGAGAAACACCGACGCTGACGATTACTTCGTCCACATCAATTGTATCGATGGCTCCTTCGATAGCCACCGGACGACGACGTCCGGAAGCATCCGGTTCGCCCAGCTCCATCTTCTGCAAACGCATCTGTTTGACACGTCCCCTTTCATCACCGATATATTCGATAGGATTATGCAGCGTCATAAATTCCACGCCTTCTTCCTTGGCATGTTTTACTTCTTCCACACGGGCAGGCATTTCCTCTTCGCTACGACGGTAAACAATCATAGCACGTTCGGCTCCCAAGCGGCGGGCTGTACGTACAGAGTCCATCGCCGTGTTACCACCACCGATTACGGCCACTTTCTTGCCTTGCAATACGGGCGTATCGCTTTCCGGATTGGCGGCATCCATCAGGTTGACACGTGTCAGGTATTCGTTGGACGACATAACACCAATCAGGTTTTCGCCCGGTATATTCATAAAGTTAGGCAGACCGGCACCGCTGGCGGCAAAGAAGCCTTTGAAGCCTTCTTCATGCAAGTCGTCATAACTGATAGTCTTTCCGACGATGCAGTTCGTGACGAACTTCACTCCCATCTTACGCAGACCTTCGATTTCCACGTCTACAATCTTATTCGGCAAACGGAATTCGGGAATACCGTATTTCAATACGCCGCCAATCTCGTGCAGCGCCTCGAACACCGTCACGTCGTATCCGCGTTTCGCCATATCACCGGCAAAAGACAATCCGGCAGGACCGGAACCGATTACGGCTACCTTGATACCGTTCTTTTCTGCAACCTCCGGTACGGAAATATTGCCGCTCTCCCGTTCGTAGTCGGCTGCGAAACGCTCCAGATAACCGATAGCAACAGGAGCCTTTTTCATCTTCAGGTGGATACATTTGCTTTCGCACTGCTTTTCCTGCGGACATACACGGCCGCAAACGGCAGGCAGGGCACTGGTTTCTTTCAGGACCTTCGCCGCTTCCAGAAATTCACCCCGTTCGATATTCTTGATAAACGTCGGGATATTGATACTTACCGGACAGCCTTCCATACAGGTCGGATTCGGGCAGTCGAGGCAACGTTGTGCTTCCTGCATGGCCTGTTCCTTCGTCAATCCCAGGTTCACCTCTTCCAGGCGGGTATGACTACGGTATTCGGCATCCAGTTCATTCATTTCTACACGGGGGATATCCGTGCGTTCTTTATTTTTTTTGCTTTTGCGCAGTTCTTCTCTCCAGGGTTCGGAACGGCGGGCTGCAATTAATTCTGCTGTTGTCATTTGTTTCAGTGGTTATTTCTTTTCAATATCTTTATAAGCACCCAGACGCATAAGCATCTCATCGAAATCAACCTGGTGGGCATCGAACTCCGGTCCGTCCACACAGACAAACTTGGTCTTTCCGCCTACCGTGATACGGCAAGCACCACACATGCCGGTTCCGTCTACCATGATCGTGTTCAACGAAGCGACAGTAGGTATCTCATATTTCTTTGTAAGGGCTGAAACGAATTTCATCATGATGGCCGGGCCGATGGTTACACAAAGGTCTACCTTCTCACGGTTGATGACACTTTCCACGCCGTTTGTTACCAGTCCCTGGGTTCCGTATGAGCCGTCGTCGGTCATAACGATCACTTCGTCTGAGTTTGCACTCATCTGTTCTTCCAGAATCACCAAGTCTTTCGTACGGGCCGCCAGAACAACGATCACCCGGTTGCCAGCCTTATGAAAAGCCTCAACGATAGGCAGCAGCGGGGCTACACCTACACCACCTCCGGCGCAAACTACGGTACCAACCTTTTCGATATGGGTAGCTTGTCCCAGCGGACCTACCAGGTCGGTAATATAATCGCCTACGTTCAAATCGCAGATCTTCTTGGACGAACCGCCTACAGCCTGAATCACAAGTGTGATGGTTCCTTTCTGAGTATCTGCACCTGCAATGGTTAAAGGGATACGTTCACCTTTCTCTCCCACCTTCACGATCACAAAGTGACCGGCTTTGCGTGAGCGGGCAATCAGAGGAGCCTCCACTTCCAGCTTCACGACATTGGCAGAGAAATGTTCTTTACTTACAATTTTATTCATTCTAATCGCTACTGTTGATAGTTTATTTTGTTGATTTGCTTGCAAAAATATATCAAAAAAGTGAATCTATTAGTATTTTGCCAAAGAAAAAGGCTTTATTCGAACAATCCTTCGTCGCGAAGCAGCATTAAAATAGCCGAATGGGGCACGATCAGGAACTTTTCCTCATTGAAGTTAATCTCGTAGGCGGCATTCTGCAAATAAACGGCCAGATCGCCTTCGTGCGCCTGCAAAGGCAGATAATGGACGGCTTCGTCTTCCTTCTTCTCCCATACTTCGTGCTCTTCCTTCTGCGAGGGCAGCGGAAAACCGGGACCTACCTTGATGATATAGCCGCTTTGTATTTTCTCCTGCTGTACGGTGGGCGGCAGGTAAAGGCCTGATTTGGTCTGACTCTGCGGATTCTTCGGCTTGATAAGCACCTTGTCGCCTATCATGATGAATTTGTCTATGTCTTTTTGGTCGATTGATAATTGCATAATTACTTAATGAATAGAATTAATAATGAGAACAAATCTACAAAATATCTTTATATACGAGACAAATAAGTATAAAAAACGGCCATAGACATTGCCTGACTCTTCTTTATTCTTATATTACGCCAATTTTATAACAGACTACAACATGAAAACATTACCTCTTCTATTTTTTACTTTTTTCCTGGCAACCGGTTGCTCTGGTACGAAAAAAGATTCCGCCGCACAACCGGATAACGGAGAAGAAACGGCAGAAACAGCAATACAACCGGCCGCTCCCGTCTGGTATGAAGGAGAAAAACCTATCTTTTTTAATGTAGAAGAGAATTATCCGGAAACGAATATCCGCCTGAGCGATCTCTCCGATGCATTATATATTCCATTGGAGACCAACGACAGTACACTTTTAAGGCAAAGAGGAACATGCGAAGGCAACGAGTATTTGCTGACAAACGACCTCATTTATGCACAAGAAGAGCAATCAGCCATTTACATATTCAAAAGAAACGGTAGCCTGCTCCGAAAAATCGACCATAGAGGCGGAGGACCGGGCGAATACAGTTACATAAGCAGCTATGCCGTCGATACACTGCGGAAAGAAATATTTGTTCAGGATGCCAACCTAAAGAAAGGGTGCACGTATGTCTACGACCTGGAAGGAAATTACAAACGTACTTTTCCTAATAAAGCGAAAGAGATCACGATTCTAAACGACTCGCTCCTGCTCAATTATTTCAGATATAACCCGGGAGGTCCGCGTTACTCGGTCACCCGCAAAGAGGACGGAAGTACGGTAAAAAAATTACCGATTCGCTTTCCTACCCAACTGCCTCACGATAGTCATGGACGTCTGGCCTACGGAAGCCTGGTGAAGAGTCCTAAAGGGGCCTTTATGGCTAATTTGGGCAATGATACCATCTTTGAAATCCGGCAAGACTTGCAGGTCATTCCGCGTATCATTGACCAAAGTAAATATCCAACAACTTTTGCCCAGGTGCATCCGACGATTGAAACCGGGCGTTACCTGATGTTCTATATCCTGCGTTGCCATTCGTATAAGCCGTATGTCGACGAGCATTACTACATCTATGACAAGAAAGACAACCAGATCTACAAAATGACCGACTACCCGGGCAATTCATACTGGACGCTGATGGACGATTATCCGCACATCACCAACTGGAACACAACACAGAATAGCCATATTGCCGTACGTACCCGCCAGGTCTACGCGTTACAGGAAGCCGAAGGTAAACATGGCGATGCCGAATTGAAAAAACTTATCGAAACACTCGATGACGACGCCAATCCAGTTTTACAGATCATGCTGTTCCACACGGTAGATCAGATAAAGAAATAATCAGGCAGAGTGATCGTTTAAAATGCAAATGGCACGCAGATAACACAGATCGAGCAGATGAACACAGATTTAATTAAAATATCTGCGTCAATCTGCTCGATCTGTATTATCTGTGTTATCTGTTACGTTAAATGGAACGTCCCTTAAACACGTTGGACTGTTCGGTCGGATACAGGGTACCGGTAAATGAAACACGGTTGCTGTTGAAGTTCGGACTGACAGTGGCCGTACATTTGTTGGAACCTTTCACCATACGGAAAGTCACGTTTGCCGAAACGGCTACGCCCTGTACCATCATACTGAAAGTAATATTGCCTTTCTTATCGGTCTTCATTTCCACATTCGAAGCATTTCCTTCTACAGTGATTCCGCCGATACCGTTAGGGCCTGCGTAAGCACCGTTGAATGCCAACTGGATGGTTGCGCGGTTGCCATCCATAGAGACGAAGTTGGTACTCGGAGTGACATAAACAAAACGTCCGCGTTTAAATTCCACACGATCGGCTTCGAGCACGAAGTCCTTGTCGTTAAGAGCCTGGACGGCTTGTTCGAACAATGCCATATTTTCAGCTTCTTCGGCTGCTTTACGGGCTTCTTTCTCTGCTTTCTTGGCAGCTTTCTCGGCTGCTTTATCCTGTTGTGCCATCATTGTCCCTGAACCGGCACTAAACAGCAGGACAGCTAGCAATAATAATACTCTTTTCATACTTCTATTCTTTTTAATTGTTAATCGGATACCGAGATATTTTTGACGCGGATGATACAGATAACGCGGATTAAAACATCAATGTACATTTTTCTTAGCCAGGCCATCCGCGTCAAATATATCTCTTTTTGTATATATAGACAAATAACGTGCCGGTAAGTTCAATTTATCCCCTTACTTTTTATGTTTTTAACATGGTACCACAGGAAACCCCAGGCAGTTACGGCCGCAATGAAGTCTGAAAACGGTGATGCATACCACACCCCGTCCAGTCCCCACACATGCGGGAATGTCAAAAGGGCAGGAATCAGGAAAAGACACTGACGGCTCAGACTCAGGAACATCGCTTTCCAGGCAATACCGATACTCTGGAAGAACTGGCTGATGGAGATCTGCGAACCGACCACCACGAAGACGAACAAACTGATGCGCAAACCGTTTGCCGTCACCTCAATCAGTTCGGAGTCGTTGGTAAAGGCCCGGGCTATTATTTCCGGAAACAGGACACTACACAGACAACCGATCCCCATAATAACGGTCGATGTGATAATCACCAGCCACAGGGTATCCTGCACGCGCTTATGCTGACCGGCTCCGTAGTTGAAGCCGACGATCGGCTGCATCCCCTGTGCAATACCGATAATCAACATCACCAGAAGCATCCCGACGCTGGTGATGATGCCGTTGGCCCCCAAAGCCAGGTCGCCGCCATATTGCTTCAAGGCGTAATTCTGGATAACGACAACCAAGCTGCCCGCCAGCTGCATGGCGAAAGGCGAAACACCGATCGTCAGGATATTCCATACCACATGGCGTTCCAGTTTGAAAGTGCCTTTATGGAAACGGACAATGCTGTCTTTCTGAATAAAATGGTTCATGACGAACAGGGTACTGAGCAGCATGGAGATGATCGTTGCAATGGCCGCCCCCCGGATACCCATATCCAGCCAGAAGATAAAGATCGGGTCGAGTATCACGTTGGCTATCGCTCCGATCAACATGGTAAACATGGCCTTCTTCGGATAGCCGGATGCACGCATGACAGCGTTGAAACCAAAGCTGAGCGAAGTCAGGATCGTTCCGGGGACCACAATATTCAGATAGTCTTTGGCATAAGGAATCGTTTGTTCGCTTCCGCCAAAGGCCAGCAGAAGGTCCTCCATCCAGATCATACAAGGGACAACTGTGATGATCGTAATAATGAATGTCAGCGTAAAGGCATTTCCCAGGACCTTTTCCGCCATCTCGTTCGCTTTCCGGCCCAGATGGATGGAGACACGGGTAGCCGCACCTGCACCCACCAGCATACCGAATGCCTGCAAGAAGAGCAGGATCGGGAAGGTCAGCGTCAGTCCGGCAATAGCCAGCGCACCGACTCCCTGACCAATAAAGACACGGTCCACAATATTATACAAAGCATTTACCATCGTCCCGATCACCGCCGGGATAGCATACTGTAACAGCAGACGGCTCACTTTCTCGTTCTCCAGCCGTCCGATTATTTCATTTGCCATAATTCATCTACACTTATCTTGTTATACTTTCGTTCTATTAGAGATCGTTTTGAGTTTATATGGGGTTCAGTTATTAGCAAATATGAACTATCCGATTATCGACCGGTTGTAACCGGCTCCCCTCTTGAGAGGGGGAAGGGGGTGTGTTATTGTTTCGCCCTATAACTAGCTTTAACACACCCCTTATCCCCTCTCAAGAGACTGTGTAAAAACATATCTCAAAAAGTTCTTTGGCATTTTGTATAGTAAATAGAAAGAAAATTAGTTCTGGAAAAAGTTCTTGTTCTCAAATTTTGGCTAAAATCGACCTTGTTGTAGT
>NZ_JAMOKS010000007.1:0-258209 GCF_023656785.1 Parabacteroides caecihominis | reverse complement strand
ACTACAACAAGGTCGATTTCAGCCAAAATTTGAGAACAAGAACTTTTTCCAGAACTAATTTTCTTTCTATTTACTATACAAAATGTCAAAGATCTTTTTGAGATATGTTTTTACACAGTCTCTCAAGAGGGGAGCCAGGTACAACCGGTCAATAATCGGATAGTTCAAACCTGATAATTATTGAAATATTTAAAACAAATAATAACAACAATATCCCTTTGAACTAATACCTTAGAACAGCCGGACCTCTAATCTCTTTTCCGGGCTGATAATCATATTCTCGACCTGGTAAGACACCGATTGGTTGCTGTTTGCTTTAGGTTGTATGATAAGTATCGTTTCTCCGGCGGGTATCTCGATTGTTTCCGGATAACCGTTTGCATTCTTATCTGTTTTCCGGAGGAGGAAGGGGACATCTGTATGGTTCACGATACTCCGGTATGAACGTTCGGGGGTGGAGTGGTGGACCGGTTTCATTTCGACGGAAGCTTCGAAGAACTTTTGCAGTAAATCTTCTTTTCCCATTAGGGTGTCATAGAACCATATCAGGGTACGGCGGTCGAAAAGAGCTTCACGGATTCCCTCTTCCGTGCGGTCTTTCGACAGGACAAGCGTCATCGGACGGTGGCTGGTGGTGCGGAAATCATATAAGCGTTCGATTACGTCGTGTACGTCGGTGTTGCAAAGTAAGGTCAGGTTCTTTTCGTTTACCCAGTTCAGGGCGACCGGATACCATTCAAATTCGTTGAATACCTCGATGCCGTTCAGCCAGCCTTTTTGGTAGAGCGTTTCGTGTACGTCGTGCCATAGGATAGAGTCGACACCCCATCCCGGATGATTCCATTGAATGAAAGCACCCTGGTTGTGGGCTTCTTCGATTGCTTTCATATAATCCTTCTGGTCGAGCGCATTTACATCTTTGACGAACAAGGCGTTCAGATGTCCGGGAGGCATCGAGCGAGTGATTTCGCCCCCTTTTATCAGGATGATTTCCCGGCGGTCCGCTTCTTCTTTTGCCAGGTCGAAGGAATAATTATGATTTCCTTTTTCTACACCGGGACGCGCCGGCTGTCCTTCGATATGGTCGGTGATGGCGATGGCGTCGAGACCTTCTTCCCAGGCTTCCTGTATCCGCAATGTCGGCCATACGATGCCGTCGGAGAAGATTGTATGGATATGGAAATCACATTTCAGCAGGTTATATCCGTCTATTTCGGGTAACCGGATTTCCTTGCGTGCCTTCACTCGTTCTTTTCCGACTTTTATTTGTTTTGGTAGCGCTTCCTGTGCATGGCTACATACGCTTACCGCCATGAATGATAAGGCGATTAATACATTTGTCGTTTTCATATATTCTTGTTTTTAGTATTATTATCTTATGTCTGTTTATCACTTGTTTTATTCCCACCCGAACAACTGCGGAGCCAATGCCGGATTCAGGTCGACCTCGTGTTTCGGGACGGGGCGGTAATAGAATTTGGGTTCCTGGAAGGTGCCCATGTCTTTAATTGTCAGGATATTTCCTTTTGTCCCTTCGGCCAGGTAAACAGTCGCATTCGTGTCGTCGATTGTGCCGGTTTTGTAGTATACCAGCTTTTTACCCAGCGAATTGGTTTCCTTATCCGCTTCGGCGGGGATATCCTGTGAGGAAGGAATCAGGTAAATATCTTCTATTCCGTCGCCTGTCAGGTCGAATTTGCCTAAGGAAGGGAAGTAGAGGCCTTCGGGTTCTTTTTCTAGTAATTTGCCGGATTTCCAGCGCATCAGGTCATCGTAGCGGAAACCTTCGAGGGCCAGTTCGACACGACGTTCGCGGCGTATCTCCTGTAAGGTGGAGGAGATGCCAGGGAAGGCTTTCTGCATGACCGGGTCGGCTGCCGGATTCAGTTTCAGGGGAGGGATGCCGGCACGCGAACGGAGGCGGTTGATTGTTTTATCCAAATCGTCCTGGGTTAACTCACCCAGTTCGGCACGGGCTTCGGCATAGGTCAGTAGTACTTCGGCGTAACGCAGTACAGGGTAGTCGATGCCCAGGTAATAATCCTCATCCTTATTATTGATGAAACCTTTGATTTGATGGTAGCCGGAGAAGTTTTTGTTCAGATTCTGCACATAGATGCCGGCTCCCGGGGCATAGGTCATCGTGTTGATTAGTTCCCATCCCGGCCAGGCGAGTGTTTGCCACATACGCGGGTCGCGGTTTTGGAATTCTTCCACGAACTGTTTGGTTTCATAACCCGGCTGGGCGGAGTAGTAGGTACCGTCTTTCATTAGGTAAGATTGTACCAGGTCTTTGGTCGGGCAAGGGATATAATTACCGAACATGAAAGCCCAGAAGCCATTCCCTTTTATCTTTCTGTCAAAATAAGTGGCCAGAATAATTTCCGGATTGCTGCTCAGGTCGGGGCTTTCAAACAAGGTGTGGTAATCGTTATCCGTATCGCCGGTCGTATAGATGCTGAAACCTCCTTCGTTCATGATTTGGAGAGCGGCATCAGCGGCTATTTTCAGATAGGTGTTGGCTGAACCCTGCAAATTCAGTTCGTCGTGATATTTGCGGTAGGTACCTTCGTACAGCGCATGGCGTGCCATATAGGTGAGGACCACCCATTTATCCACGGCGCCTGTCTCCTGATCGGTCTTCACGTGCTCGGCGGCAAACCGGTAGTCTTCAAATATCTTCTGGATGACAACGTCGCGGGAGTCACGCGGTTTATATAAGTCTTCGTCTGAGGTAGTCAGCGTTTTGTCGTACCAGGGCACGTCGGAGAAGCGTTTTACCTTGTCCATATAGAAACGGGCCCGGAAGAAGCGGGCTACTCCCTGGTAATGGGCAAGCACGTCTTCGGCTACGGCAGCCTTTTCACAGTTATCGAGGAAAAGATTGATTGTCCGTAACTTCTCCCAGTCCCATCCGGAACTCACCGTTGTCGAATTGGCATTGGTCGAAATCATGATGTTCTTTACTTCCACGACGTCTGTCGTTGCCTGGTTGTCGGTTCCGGCATCGGCTGTGTAATTGTTGAAGTTGGGGAAATCGTACAGGTTGTAACAATACATTTTCAAATCCTGCTCCGTATTGAAGTAACTGTCTACGCCAATCTCCGTCTGCGGATGGCGTTCCATAAAATTGTCGTTGCAGGAGGCAGATGCAAGGCACGTAAGAAGCGTTGCCAGGTAATATAACTCTTTTTTCATTGTTGCTTTTTTTGATGATTAGAATGTGACATTGACGCCGAATGAGTATTGGCGGTTGAACGGATAGACATAACCGTAGTTGGATGCGTCGGTAACGGCTTCGGGGTCGAAGTATTTCTTCAGGGCACTCCATTCGAAGATGTTATCGCCGCTGACGAATACGCGTACCCGGCTCAGATGCGCCTTCCGGGTCCATTCGGACGGCAGGGTATATCCCAGCGTGATATTCTTGATACGCAGGTAAGCACCGTTCAGCAGATAGTTGGTCTGCGGGATAGCCAATCCCATCGACTGGTCGATATCGGTGCCCAGGTTCTTGTCGGCGAGCCATGACTGGAGTACCGGATAACGGGCATTCAGATTCTGGTTTGCCAGCCCGGCATTGATATAGGATTGTGAGTGTTTGGCCATATCCACATCGCTGTCGGTTGTCGGACGGTAGAAGTCGAACAGGTGTTCGGGACCGCCGGCATACGGCTGCTGGTAGAATCCCCAATAGAGGTAACTCATCGGGTAATAATCGCGTTTGGCAATCCCCTGGAAGAAGGCCGACAGGTCGAATCCGTTCCATTCGGCATTCAGGTTGAACCCGAAGCGGAAGCGGGGAGAAGAGTTTCCGATGACGCTCAGGTCGCCCGGGTCGCCTACGGTGACGCTTCCCTTGGTGATTTTCTTGTCACCGTTCAGGTCTTTATATTTCGGCCATCCGTTGACGATTTCCAGGGCACCCCAAGGGATGATGGACGACTGGTCGAGGTTCTTGATTTCATCTTCACTCTGGAAGAAACCGTCGCTTTGCAATCCCCATATTTCGCCCAGTTCCTGTCCCTTGTAATATTGGGTAAGACTCCCGTTCGGGTTGTCGAACCGGGTAATCCACGAACGGTTATCCGAGAGCATGAATTTGACACCCCAGTTGAACGGTTTGCCGTCCAGCTGGAACTGGTCGCGGTAGCCGACTGTCAGCTCCCAACCGGTTGTTTTCATGTCGGCGGCATTCTCTTTCGGTTCGCTGGCGCCGAGTACGCCCGGAAGTTCTTTACCCAGCGTAAGCATTCCTTTGGTGTCGCGGCGGTACACATCGACAGTGGCTGTCAGTTTATTATCCAGGAAAGCCAGGTCGAGACCTCCGTTCAGGGTACGGACTTCCTCCCAGGTGTAATCCGGAGAGACCAGCGAAGGAGGGGTTACCACCTGCTGCAATTTGCCGTTGATGATGTAATTACCCAGCTGTGAACTCATGGCTGGGATATAACCGTATTCCCCGACAAGCTGGTTACCCAGTGAACCGTATGAAGCGCGCACCTTCAACTGGCTGACAGTCGAAAGGAAAGATTCGAAGAACGGTTCGGCATCCACGCGCCAAGCAGCGGAAGCAGAGGGGAAGAATCCGAAACGTTTTTCCTTTGGGAAACGGGATGTTCCGTCGTAACGCCCGTTCACTTCGAAGATATAACGGTTGTCATACGTATAGTTGGCACGGAAGAAAAGCCCGCGGATGGCCCAGTCGGCATATTGCTCGCTGACGAACTGGTCGCCCGACGACAGTCCGATGGACGGGAGTGAGGTCGAGATGATTCCTTCGCGTTCGGCTTTGTACCAGTTCCAGCGGTTGTATTCCTGGTTGAAACCGAGGATACCGGTCACATAATGTTTGTCGAAAGCCTTGTTGAAGGTCGCAAACAGTTCCAATACGCTGTAATAATCGTTGGTCGTGCTTTTGTAGGCTTTGCTGTCGCCCAGTTCGCGGATATCGTTCGGTCCGTATCCGATTACATATTTGTTTTTGAACCAGTTGTAATCTTCGTTTCCTTTCATGAAAGTGAAGTTAGCGTTTACCGTCAGCATCTTTTCCCAGAAAGACATCTCGGCGGAGAACGAACTTTGCAGGCGGTTGTATTGGGTCGTCTCTTCGCCGCCGTCTACCAGCTGGGCCATGGCGATACCGGCGGCATTGTTTGCCCAGGTTCCGTCCGGATTTTTGTCCCAGTCGGTGGGAGCCAGGTCGTAGAAGATGCTCATGTTCGAGTCGCCGTTTCCTTTCTGGCGGATGCCGTTGCTGTCGATATACGGTTCGCCGCGGCTGGAAAGATAACTTGGTTTGATACGGTTGGTGGCGACAAACGAAGTGTTGTTCGAGAGCGTCAGCCAATCCCATATTTTATAACTGACCTTGGCACGCATGCTGTAGCGGCGGTAGTTGTCATTCTTTACGATACCGGCCAGGATACCGTTCTCATCGTCCACACCGCCGGAAAGGTAGAACTTCGTTTTTTCGGTGGCGCCGGAAACCGATAGCTGATGTGTATTGCTGAATGTATTCTTATCCAGGAAATAACGTGTCCAGTCGCGGTTTCCCATATATTCCCACTGCGTTTCGTCGAGCGGGTTGAGGCGTACCGGGTCGGTCCCGTCAGGATTGTCGGAGCGCTGGCGTGCCCATTCCAGGCGTTCGTCGCTGGCGACGTGGCCGGAACTCCAGGGAGTGTTGAGTACGGCGATATTTTTTAGTTTCAGGTAGATATAAGGGTCGGAAGTTTTGTTAGGGAGGATAGAGGGGCGTTTCCAGGCAAAGTTGTTATTGTAGCTTACCTGGATGCGGTCGCTGCTACCCTGTTTCGTGGTTATCAGGATGACACCGAAGGCGGCACGCGCACCGTAGATGGCTGCGGAGGAGGCATCTTTCAGCACCGAAAGGGTTTCGATGTCTTCCGGGAGCAACCGGTTCAGTTCTTCGGCATCCGAGGCGACACCGTCGATCAGGATCAGCGGGCTGCCACCGTTGATGGAGGCTTCTCCACGGATATTGATTTTGGCGGCCTGTCCCGGTTCACCGCTGGTGAAGTCGATGTTCAGGTTGGGGACCATCCCCTGCAAACCTTTTGAAATGTTCGTGATTGGGCGGGCTTCCAGTTGCTTGGCATTAATCTGGTCTACGGAACCGGAGAGGTTCACCTTGCGTTGCACGCCGTAGCCGACAACGACCACTTCTTCCAGTTTCTCGGAGTCGTCTTCCAGCACGACATTGAAAGTCGTTTTGCCGTTGACTACGATGTCCTGTGGTTTGTAACCGATGTAACTAACCGATAATACGGCATCGGAGGGGACTGCCAGACTGAAATTTCCGTCGACGTCGGTAATCGTTCCGTTACCGCTGGCTTTTTCGAGAACGGTCGCTCCGATCAGTGGTTCGCCGGTCGCATCGGTAACGGTACCGTTCACCTGTATCTTCGTTCGAACCTGCTGGGAGATTGTTACCGGAATGTTATTCTTTGCAGTTACGGTAAAAGGGGTAAATAAGCTGCAAGCCAATAATCCGGCCGGGAGTAGGAGTACACGCCCTACACGCGAGTCAGAAGTAAAATTTGTCATAAATTTGTTCCTTTTTGTTGCTGCAAAAGTAGAGTGCCCGGATTACGAACCGGTTACTGCTATTTTTCATTACCAAGACAATTCCATAACTTATCGGTTACAGGATTAAATGCCTGGGAGATAGCTGGATTTGTCTGCCGGGATGCAACCGTTTACCCGGCAGACAGAACGGATTACCTCCCGAGCCACTGGCGTTTTCATCCGATCTTCTTTGTGTTTCACAGCTGTGATACAAAAGAAATCCATCTGTGAAACAAACGGAATCCAACTGTGATATGAAAGGAATCCAGTTGTGATATGCAATACCAGCAGTTATTTTTGTGTTTATATAAAGTCACCGCCAGGCTGTATATGTCTGAATTATCTTTTATCTTTGAATCTTCATTTTAACGGAAACAAGATATACAAACCATGTCTTTAAAGATTATACATACTGCCGACTGGCATCTCGGCCAGACTTTCTTCGGTTACGACCGGGAGGAAGAACACGATGCCTTTCTGAACTGGCTGGTGGATACCCTGGCGGAACAGCAGACGGATGTCCTGTTGATTGCCGGTGATGTGTTCGATGTTGCCAACCCGTCCGCTTCGGCGCAACGCCGTTTCTTTCATTTCCTGAAAGAGGCGAACCGGCGCAATCCGCATTTGCAGGTTATTGTCGTTGCCGGCAACCATGATTCGGCTGCGCGGCTGGAATCTCCGATTCCTTTGCTGGAAGAGTTGAATACCTCCATTGTCGGGATTATCCGGCGGACGGAAAGCGGAGAGATTGACTTCGATTCCCTGGTGATACCTTTATATAATAAGGAGAAAAAGCGGGAAGGCTGGTGTCTCGCCGTTCCTTATCTGCGTCAGGGAGATTATCCGGCTCCGGAGGAGGGGCATGATACATATATAGCCGGCATAAACCGCATGTACCGCCAGCTCTATGATTTCGCTGATGCCCGGCGGCAGCCCGGTGAGGCATTGGTCGCCATGGGGCATCTGCATGCTACCGGGGCTGAACTGTCGGACGACGACCGTAGCGAGCGCATCATTATGGGCGGTCTGGAATCCGTCTCTTCCGATACGTTCGATGAAGGGCTGGCTTATACGGCGCTCGGGCATATCCATAAAGCGCAGCGGATAGGAGGCTGGGAGAACCTGCGCTATTCCGGTAGTCCGCTGCCGATGTCTTTTTCGGAAACGAACTACCGTCACCAGGTCGTTGCCGTTACGGTGGAAAATGGATGCTTATTAGATGTCGAACCGCTGCCTGTCCCTTTGTTTGCTGCCTTGTACCGGATTCCGGAGCAGCCTGCATCGCCGGAGGAGGTGGTTGAACAGCTTGCCGGACTGCCTGTTGCTAATCAGGAAGAGGGCGACGAACCGGCCCGTTGGCCGTATGTGGAGGTGCGTGTTTTGCTGACGGAGCCCGACCCGGGATTCCGCCACCGTGTAGAAGAGGCGCTGGCTGATAAAGCGGTCCGCCTGACTTCTATCGTCCCGTCTTATCCGAAGCGGGAGGAGGCGGATACGGTCCGTCCGCTGTCTTACAACGACCTGCAACGCATCGCCCCGCTGGATATGCTGAAACATGCCTTTACCAGTAAGTATGGCGGCGAGTTGCCGGAAGATATCGAATCATTGTTCAACGATGTAATGCGGGAGGTTTCTTTATGAAGATATTAGCGATACGGGGCCGTAACCTGGCCTCGCTGGAAGGAGATTTTGACGTTGATTTTACGGCCGAACCCTTGTTGTCTGCCGGAATCTTTGCCATTTCGGGACCGACGGGAGCCGGGAAGTCTACGATATTGGATGCCATGTGCCTGGCTTTATTTGCCCGTACGCCGCGTACGGACCAGGCAAAAGAGAATAATGTGAGACTGCGGGATGTGAATGAGGAGGTGCTTCCCCAGAGCGACCCCCGTTTCCTGTTACGAAGAGGGACGGCTTCGGGATATGCGGAAGTCGACTTTCTGGCGTTGAACGGTCACCGTTACCGTTCGCGCTGGTCGGTAGGACGTGCCCGCGACAAGGAGAACGGACGTTTGCAGAGTCCCCGCGTTACCTTATATAATATAGATAAGGAAGAAGAGGAGCAGGGGACCCGTTCGGAATTGCAGGCGCGTACGGTAGAACTGATTGGCCTGACCTTCGAACAGTTTACCCGTTCCGTCCTGCTGGCGCAAAACGATTTCTCCACTTTCCTGAAAGCGGAGCAGGGAGAAAAAGCGTCGCTGCTTGAAAAGCTGACAGGCACGGAACTTTATTCTTCCATCTCCCGCCTGATTTTTGAAAAGAATGCCGTCGCCAAAGAGGCTTACGATAAGGTACAGGCCCGCATCCAGGGAGTCGAATTATTGACGGAAGAAGCGGAACAGGAACTGCAAACCCGGCTGAAAGAGTCGGAAGCCGCTTTGTCCGCCCTGGAAAAGGCGAAAGCAGAACAACAGGCTTTGCAGGAGGCCGTTAAATCTACCGGGCAGCAGATAGAATCCCGGCAGGTTCAGCAGAAAGAGGCTGCCGCCAAACTGCTCCGGGCTACGGAACTATTGAGTACCGCCCGTAAAGAGTATGAGCAGGGTATTCAGGATGAACAACGCTCCGAAGCAGACTTCAAAGCCTTGCAGCAGGAGTTGCAGCAAGCCCGCAAACTGGATGTGCGCCTCGATGAGGTAACCCGTTCGGTGAAAGAAACGGAAACCCGCCTGCGGGAAGTACTCCGCCGGCAGAAGGAGGGAGAGGATAAGCTGAAAGCCGCCCGGACCCGACAACAACAAAGCCTGGCCGAGATTGCCCACCTGACCGACTGGCGGAAGCGTTATGAACGTAAAGAAAGTATTGCAGAACAGCTTTCCGCTCTGTTGCTGCATTTAGATACTGCTGCCGGTGCCCGTCAGGCAATGGAAAAATCAGGTAAAACGATAGAGACTGTTAAACAGACGGCCGCCCGCCTGATTGTTCAGTTGGAAACCGTTCAGCGCACAGCCGGAAATAAACAGGCTGCTCTCCGGAAGACGGAGGAGGGCATCAGTAAGCTCGAACAGGAGTTGAAGCAGCAAGATATAGAGTTCCTTGACAAACAGATAGAATCGGTTCGTGTGGAACGTGAGAACCTGTTGGTTGAGCAGGCTCGGCAAACGGCCAGCGGTGATATTATGGAACTGAGGAAGAAACTACAAGAAGGCAGCCCCTGTCCGGTATGCGGCAGCACGGAGCATCCGGCCGTCACTCATTCGGTTGCCTCTGAAATGCCGAAACTTATTGCTGCGCTTACATTGCAACTTCAGCAGTTAGCCGAACGTAAAACGTCTTATGCCACCGGCGAAAAGCAACTGAACCAGCTTCGCCGGCAACTTCTGCAACTGCATAAGGAACTGACGGAAGCTGAACAATCCCGCACGGATATTCAGGGACGCCAGAAACTGGCTGAGACGCAGATAACCCGTGAAGAAGCGATTCGTGTGGAAAGCCGCGAGACGCTGGAGAAGTCCCTCTCCGCCGCCAACCGCCTTTTCGGGAATGACGAATGGCAAAAAGCCTGGCAACAGGACCCGGACTCTTTCCGGGATACCTTAACCACCTTTGCCCGCCAGTGGCATGAAAATACGGAAAAGCTGCAACAACTGCAACGGGAGCAGAGTGCACTTAAGGCCGAATGCGAATCGTACGCCTCTTTCCTCCCTTCGCTGACTAAAGAAGTAGAAGAGGCTACCCTGCGTCACGACAAGAACCGTTCTGAACTTACCGCGCTCCAGGTCGAACGTTCTAAACTGCTTTCCGGTAAGCCAGCCGACCTGGTTGAACAGGATTATAACCGTCGTAAAGAGGAACTGAAAGAACGCCTGAAACGCCTGCAAGCCGTTCAGACGGAGCAGTCGGGTGTTGCTGACCAGTTGCGGGGTATCTCCGACCAGATTGCCCGCGACCTGGAAAAAGCGTCGGAAGATTTATTGCTCCGTCAAAAGGCTTTGTCTGACTGGTCCGAATCCTGGAATCGGACTCATGAAGGGGAGGTGCTGGAACTTCTTCTTCCCCGTATCACCCAGGAAAAGAATGAATATGCCTTCCGGCTCCGTACCCAATCCGAGAACAAACGGAAGATAGCCAGTCAGCAGGAAGAACTCGAAGCCTGCCGTAAGCAGAGTGAACGTTGGGCGAAACTGAATGACCTGGCAGGTTCGGCCGATGGTGCCAAGTTCCGCCGTATCGCCCAGGGGTATACGTTGGATGTATTGCTAAGTTATGCAAATGTGCAGTTGCGTGACCTGAGCCGCCGTTACCGGTTGGAACGGGTGCCTGAAACGCTGGCTTTACAGGTTATCGACCGTGATATGTGCGATGAGGTGCGTACGGTGCACAGTTTGTCGGGAGGCGAATCTTTCCTGGTTTCGCTGGCATTGGCGCTCGGACTGTCTTCCCTGTCTTCCAACCGGATGAAGGTAGAAAGCCTTTTCATCGACGAAGGGTTCGGTTCATTGGATGCCGATACCCTCCGTATTGCCATGGATGCTTTGGAAAGCCTCCGTACACAAGGCCGCAAGATCGGAGTAATCTCACATGTACAGGAGATGACGGAACGTATCCCGGTACAGATTCGTGTGAACCGTGCCGGGAACGGAAGAAGCTATTTGGAGGTGATATGATTGACTCTACTCTTCAACAATAACCCTGAACCCTACATTGAACGGGCGTTGCCACGGATAATAAGCCTTGCGGATGGCCGATGTTGAGTACTTCGGGCGTTCACGCCAGGAGCCTCCGCGTACAACCTTCTGTTCCGGTTTGACCTTTTCCGTTTTCTCTTTGAGAGGATAGGGGAGGTAATCGGAACGGGTCCATTCCGCTACGTTTCCGTTCATGTCGTATAATCCCCAGGGATTCGGTTTCATGGAAGCGACATCGGCTGATATCAGATGGTGGTCGTTGACTCCCAACTCTTTCGGCAGGAAGTCCCAGAACTGGCGCATCGGATCGTTGGGGCGCATCGGTTTGGGATTTACACCGGTGACGGCCAGGTCGACAGTCGTACTATCTGCCAGGTTTTCGTAGATGCCGAAGTCTGCTTTACGGTCACCGAACCAGAAGTCACCGGCCGATCCTGCACGGGCGGCCCATTCCCATTGTGTCTCTGTCGGAAGGGCGATACGGCATTGATTTTTCTCTCCCAGTTTTTTACAGAAGTCGTTCGCTTCTTCCCAACTCACACGGATTACCGGCTGTTTCGGTAAATTGGCGGCATAACCGGGAGTCGTATGATCTTTCCAGGTCTGACCGATATACCGGCTATCATGTTCGGGGAACAGGGCGCCGAATTGTTCGTTCGTGATTTCGGTGGTGCTCATCCAGAAACCTTCCTTAACCTGTGTTTTGAAGGCAGGTGAGGCAGACGGATCGTTATTGTCACCCATTGCAAAAGTACCGGCAGGAATCCAGACCATATCCAGTGTGATACCCGGAGCAACAGTTAGCTGACGTGGGGACTTGGAGGCTTCGGCCTGTTTCTTTACGGCTTCTTCCTGGCTGAACGGGAAACCTTTGACTTTAATTGTTTTTGCTTTCTTTTTGTCCTTGGTTGTACCCGTGTTGGCTTCGGTTGACGAAGTCGCTCCGGTAGTACCGTCTGTTTCGTTGTTTTCCTTATTTTTCAGCCATGCTGCATAATCCTTAATCTCCTGTTGCCAGTCGACACGTACGCCACTGTACTTCTCTGACAGTTCCATGCGGCGTTCTACCTGGTTTTGGGGAGCTTCCTTTTTCAGGTCCAGCTGGGTGAATGCTCCGAAATAGGGCGCATTCAAGTCGATCCAGGTGTATAAGGTCTGCATGTCTTTTGCCGGTATTTTCACTCCGTGGTGACCTGCTTGCAGGATACGGATCAGTTCGCTGTTGTTGGCATAATATTCGTAAGGGCGAAGCACATAGATATCCGATTCCGGTCCCTGGCGGTACACGTAGGGGTGGAGGTTCAGATAACTCTGGTCGTAATGGCGTTCCAGCTTTGTCAGGACGCCACGTTTATAGGTGACCATCTGGTCTTTCCGGAAATCCGGCTGGGCGATGGTTCCGTTGTGGCAGGATACGCAGTTGCGGTCCAGTACCGGTTGTACTTCCAGGCGGAAGGTGAACGGGCGGACGCCTCCTTCGGGCATTTCCAGTTTATGCGGGAGGATAGTGGAGGCGATTGTGCGTTTAGGCATGGCGATCGTGTTCTGATCTTCATGGCAACCCGTACAGGAGACAATCTCGCCGGGCATACCGGTCAGCCAACTTCGCATCCATTGGATAGCGGCCCCGTTTTTATCCAGCGGCTGGATAGAGACAGGTGTGTTGGCCGGTATCTTGAACATGACGGAACCGTCTTCTTCGACAGGTACGGTACCGAGAATACGTTTAATATCCCATCCGCTCTGAATACCCTGTGCATCATGGTCGGAAGGGGCGAGGATATAGGCATATTCGTAGGCGAAGATGCGGAGCGATTTGATTGTTCCCCGCGGGACGCCTTGCGTGCCTTCACCTTCATAGATGTCCTGTATAAATACGGTAGCCTCTTTTTCTTCCGGTTTGATTTTCGACGGGATGATAGGAGGTGTTTCCGTTTTTTTCAATGGGATAGGGGCGGTGAGGCCTTCGCCTTCTTGCTCGGTGATCAGGGTAAGGTTGTCGAATATGTCCACCAGATAGATTCCCCAAAGTGCGTCGGGGCCGGGTTTGCAGGCCACCAGGAAATATTTTTCATTCAAAGGATAAGGCTTCATGAACTGCGGCCATACACCTTCCACCAGCTCGTCTTTGATGATCGGGACGATCGGGCGTTTGCTGAAAGGTAATTCCTGGATCATCCCTTTTTCCTCTTTACGGCTTTTGGCCGGATCGAAGATAATCAGCCGGCCTGAACGGGCTGTTCCGTGATGGCCGGAGATGATACCGACAAAACGGCTGTTGTATTTGGAGAGCGGCTTCATGTCGAATGTACTGTTCGGGAAATAGGAACCGCTTCCGTAGAGTGCTTTGTTTTCTGTCCCGTCCGGATTCATGTGCATAACAATGCGGGAGAAATAATGTGTCAGGTCGGTATATTCCCAGCGGGTGTACATCAGGCGGCCGTTCGGAATAACAATCGGCGCCCAGTTTCCGTCCTGGTCGAATGTCAGGCGATGGATATTTTTTGTTTCCGGATCGTAGGAAACGAGGTTGGCAACGACATCGTCCCCATGTACGCAAGGGACGCCGTTATAACCGATATTACAGGTGGCCACCACTTTGCCGTCCGGCAGGTAGTTGGCGTCGCAAAATTCGAGGTCCGGTTCATCGACAACTATTTTTTGATGCAAGCCCGTTCCGTCTGTGTTTATTTCATAGATTTGCCACTGGCGGTTCTCATTAAGGGAGGAAAACAACAGTCGGTCTGCATCCCAATGCAATTGTATATCTGAGATGGGTACATCCGCTTCCGGCTTATAGATCGTTTTACTTTGAATATCCCCGCGAAGATTTGAAAGCTGGCTGATTTCTGCATTATATCCTTTCCGGCGGCTGGAGAATAGAGAATTATAGTTGGCAACGGAGGTCCCGAGCGACGGTCCCATCGCTTTGCGTGCCTTATTCCCCAGGCGATAACGGGCTATCAGGATTTTGTCTATGTCGAGCAGCGGATTAGCCAGTATGATTTCCCGTTTGAGGGCGAGCAGTTTTTCTGCTTCGGCAATCGTCTGCCGGGTGGTGTCTTCAGATAAATGCCGGTTTACCCGGGGAAGTAACGTTTCCAGTTCTTCCAGCTTTTGATAGAGTCCGGTTGCTTTGTCTCCCAAGGATGATTTTGTATCGTCCAGATGAGCGCGTATAGCTTCCGGGTTTACCCAGTTGACTTGCTCTTGCAGCCGGCTTATCTGTATCTGACGCAACGAATCAGCTTCGACTGAAGCCTTACCCAGAATTGGGAAGGTTAACAGGAAAGAGCATAAATATGCTTTATATTTTATTTTCATGATACTATTATAAATTATTCGACCTATTGATGCACAAATGTATGAGTTTGTGTATACGAAAACATATAAAATTGTATCAAAAGCGATCATTATTATCTCAGGATGACTAAACCCAAGGACAGAATTTTCTTTGTAAAAGAAACTGTTTAGAACAATTTTCTTATATCCATCGAAAAAAAGTCTTCGACACCGATGCCACCATCACCGACAATGAATGAAGATTGAGGATTAAATAATTGTCTGAATTTTTCCAATCCTTCTGTTTGCTTCTCTGCATTACTCTTGACTTCTATCGCGATCACTGATCCTTTTTTTCGTAGAATGAAATCAACCTCGTCATTACGCTCTCGCCAGTAAAACACTTCAAAGCGATGGATAAAAGCTTGACTGACAAGATAAGCTCCAATACCCGATTCAAAGATATGTCCCCATGCTTTCCGGTCAAGAATCGCTTGTTCAAAGGTAAAAGGGCTATATACCATCTTCAAAGCGTTGTTATAGACCTGTAACTTTGGGATGCTCGCTTTTCGTCTTGCTGTATCGATACTGAATTTCTGAAGTCCGCAAAGTAAACCACTTTCATCCAATAAATGAATATAGCCGGCTAATGTTGCCGTATTGCCGGCATCTTGAAGCGAACCTAACATTTTATTCAAAGAAAGTAACCCTCCGGAGTAAGCTGCCCCCAGTTCAAATGTCTGACGAAGTAAGGCCGGTTTACTTATGGGGGTATCCATTAAAATATCTTTATTGATAGTCGCCTCAATAATAGATGATTGTATATATTGCTGAAAACGATCATCGTCATTAATCAGAGAGGCGGCACCAGGGTAACCTCCGTAGAACAGATATTGGTCAAGCGAAAAGTCGAAACATTCTTTCATTTCCGTGTAGCTCCAATGGCTCATGCGAATTTCCTCAAATCTCCCTGCTAATGATTCGGACAATCCCTTTTCCAACAACACACGGCTACTACCGAGAAGAAGAACTTTGATGTTACGATCATGGAATGTATCATCATCCCACTCTTTCTTAACTACCTCACTCCAATTGGCAATTTTCTGTATCTCATCAATAACGAGGATAATACTTTCCACCCCTTTACTATCCTTTAGACTTCGGACAGCGGCCCAACAATTGGAAATCCAGGCACCATTTGTTGCCGGAACATTGTCGGCGGAAAATAACTGATAAGGAACGTCTAAATCTTTAAGAACTTGTTTGACAACGGTCGATTTACCTATTTGACGAGCTCCCATCACGACTTGAATAAATCTTCTCTGCTCTTCAAGTCTGTTTTTAATTGTATGATATTCAGACCTTTTGTACATGATGTTACATTTTACGCAGTGTATTGCGTATTTTTACGCAATACAAAGATAATAAATCTATCTGAGCAAAGGGTATTTATAAGTTTTATATCTTATGTAGAAAGAGTTTATAACTTTTGGGTGTAATTTATTTTAGATTTTTCTCGGTTTGACTTAACCGATTGAGAAATAAACTTTTAGCGAATTATTTGAGAAATAGAAGTAACGATTTAGCAACTGTGCGAATTTCAGCGTTTTGCGTTGCTATGCTGTCAAATAACTCTTTCATTTGCAAATATAACATCTTTTTCCGAAAGTACGAACTTTCGGTGGCAATTTTATAAAATCAACTTGCGAAAAAAGAAAATCATTCATCCCATTCATGGGTTGTGTCATCGGTGGCGTTGTACTGTTTCCAACGTCCCGATTTCTCGCCGTCGGTGTATTGCCCCTCGATGGTTATATAGGGTTTTCCGTCCCGTGTCGATTCCACACGATAAAAGCCGTCAAGTTTTCCGTTACGGTAGTGTCGTGTAGTCCTGCTGCGAAGCGTGCGCCCATCCTCGAATATTTCCCATTCCTCACCCTCTTTTTTGCCGTCTATATAATGAGATTCAAAAATCTGCTCACCCGTCTTGCTGTCAAAGCGGCGTTCCCGTCCGCTCTCCACACTCTGCCTATACTCCTTTTCGATTTCTATTTTGCCGTTACGAAAATAGGTCTTTACAGTTCCGTCTATCTTGCCTTGCTGCATGGGTGTTTCTTTTCGGGGAGTAACGCCATCTTGGTAATACTCCGTGAATATGCCGTTGCGCTTTCCTTTGGCATATATGCCCGATTCACGCAGTACCCCATCACGATAGCGGAGATAATCACCGTTTATTATGCCGTCGGAAAGTTTAACACGCTCCTCGTCAAGCCCTCGTATAATGCGATATTCTCCCTGCAACGGCTGTTTACTGCCTTTTTCATAATAGACCGTGCGCCGTGCGTTATCCGTTATAGTCTGTAAATCGTCCCATTTTACTATTTGTTGTGCGGAAGCCGTGCCACACAATAGCAAAAAGAGGTATAGTGTTAATATTCTATTCATTGTATTTTTGCTTTTCGAGGTTGATAACGGTTCTCAGCTATACGCAGGCAGGGATTTTAACCACTGAACTTCCTACGAAGAACTGAACTTTAAATTTACCACTTAACTGTCCTACGAAGCACGAAACCCCTGCTTGCGTATAGGTGATGTTATGCGGTCGGTTTTCATTTTCTCTTCTTTCTCGTTAATTTCTGCTGCAAAGTTACTAAATTTGCAGTCAAGTATTCACCTGTAAGAAGTTACTAATGACAAAAAAGAAATTGCCCGTTCGTTTTACGGGTCAGCACTTTACTATTGATAAAGTGCTAATAAAAGATGCAATAAGACAAGCAAATATAAGTAATCAGGATACGGTTTTAGATATTGGGGCAGGCAAGGGGTTTCTTACTGTTCATTTATTAAAAATCGCCAACAATGTTGTTGCTATTGAAAACGACACAGCTTTGGTTGAACATTTACGAAAATTATTTTCTGATGCCCGAAATGTTCAAGTTGTCGGTTGTGATTTTAGGAATTTTGCAGTTCCGAAATTTCCTTTCAAAGTGGTGTCAAATATTCCTTATGGCATTACTTCCGATATTTTCAAAATCCTGATGTTTGAGAGTCTTGGAAATTTTCTGGGAGGTTCCATTGTCCTTCAGTTAGAACCTACACAAAAGTTATTTTCGAGGAAGCTTTACAATCCATATACCGTTTTCTATCATACTTTTTTTGATTTGAAACTTGTCTATGAGGTAGGTCCTGAAAGTTTCTTTCCACCGCCAACTGTCAAATCAGCCCTGTTAAACATTAAAAGAAAACAGTTATTTTTTGATTTTAAGTTTAAAGCCAAATACTTAGCATTTATTTCCTGTCTGTTAGAGAAACCTGATTTATCTGTAAAAACAGCTTTAAAGTCGATTTTCAGGAAAAGTCAGGTCAGGTCAATTTCGGAAAAATTCGGTTTAAACCTTAATGCTCAAATTGTTTGTTTGTCTCCAAGTCAATGGGTAAACTGTTTTTTGGAAATGCTGGAAGTTGTCCCTGAAAAATTTCATCCTTCGTAGTTCAAAGTCGGGTGGTTGTCAAGATGATTTTTCTGGTTTGGTGTCGTCTTTTAAGCTGCCGCATAACATTGTGCTAACAGCGAAATCGGCTGTTATTTTCTTCAAGTATATCACCTTGCGAACAAATATAAAAAAAGTGCAGTACACCACGAACAGCGTACCGCACTTTTTTCGGCAAATCGGGCAGGATTTAACATTTATAGCTTGAATCCCTTGCCTTTCCTTTGCGGTTGTATAGGTCGGCGTATGTTCTGCCTTAACTTCTCGAACTGTTCCTTGAACCACTCGGCAATGGGCTTTCGGTCGATGGCAAGAACCAATTTAGTCCCGTCCGTGGGGTCTTTCAGCACTTGGAAACCTGCCCTTTCGGTCGTGAATTTCCGTCCGTGTTCCTCCGAGTAGAGTTCCCCTGCATACTCCAACGGCTTTCCCTTGACGAGCGTTGCGGTCTGCCTTTCATCGAACCCGACAAGGCGGCAGAGGTTTTCGATACGGAGCATTTCACGGAAATAGGGAAACCATGCTGCCGCCCTTGCGATTACCGTTTTCAGAAACGATATTTCCTGCTTGTGCCTTGTGTCCTTGTCGGCTATCTCCCTGCCGTGCTTTTGCTGCATTTCCCGTATCTCCCTGCTGTGGTCTGCCTGCATGGTCTGTATCCTATCTTGCAGGGCTTCGATGGTTTCCTCGTGGTCGGCTACCTCCTTATGCAGGGCGGTGTTCTCCCTTTCCAGCGTCTTGACCTTGTTACTGCCGAAAAGAGAACCGACGCTCTCGGCGATGTTGGCGGCTGCGGTGGTTGCCGCCCCTTTCAGCTTCTCGGTCTGTATTTCTTTTTTCGCCCGTCTTAGTTCCTCCTGTGCCGTTTCTTTCTGCTGCTGCAAATCCACCACTTCCGCTTTGAGGTCGTCGGAGAGTTTCTGTATATCCCGATAATACTGCTGCGTGGACTTGTGGCGAGCTTTCGAGCCGTCTATGCCCCTTTGCAGCCCGTATTTCGCCATCGCCACGGCATAGGTATCTTGGTAGGACTTCAATTTCAGCCGTGTCATAATATCGTCTGCGCACAGCCTCACGGTGTCGGTCGGCTTCTTGCGGTATCGCTTCTTCGTCTGTTCCTCCCTTTTCCTGCGCTTGCGCTCTCCCTTGACGATGGGGACGAGTGTAACGTGTATGTGCGGCGTTTCCTCGTCCCTGTGCAGGTGAGCCGCCACGATGTTCTCCTTTCCGAACGTGTCGGCGAAGTATTTCAGATTGTCGGCGCACCACTCGTCCAAACGCCCCTCTTCCTCTATCCGCTTCATGTCCTCGTGCGTTCCCGATACGTTGATGCGGATTGCCCGTACTTGGTTGCTTCCGATTTTGCGTGTCAGCCCCGCTTCTTCTAATCTCTGCTGTATAGCCGCCGAACGGTCTTTTATCCCGTCGGGGTATTCGATAAGCCTGCGGTTTAGGTGCGTGCGTGTGGGGTCGGCGTTCTTCGGTATGATGAAACGCTCGATATGTGCGGTCGTTCCGCTGTCGCTGCCGTGCGCCTTTTCCATGTGTAAAACTACGAAACCCATATATTTTTCCTTTCTTCCTTGACTTGTGAAACAATGATTTTTCGTATCTTCGGGGCGGCAAATGCCGTCCCCGATGGGGTGTGCAGAGGGGCTTACCCCTTGCCTTATTGGGGAATTTTCAGCGATACGTAGTATTGCGGCTCGGAAAATTCCCTAATAAGCTACGGTATTTTCTCCGTAAATACCCTGCGGCGTGCCGTCTGCCTGCCCGTCTGCCTTTCGGCTATGGCTGTCCCTGCCGCCTGCTTGCCCGTAACCCCACCTTATTTTTTTCCTTTCGGTCGGTGGGTGGCGGGGCGGTCGTTTCCGTTTTCAAAGGCTCTTTTGCACGGGGCGGTCGGATACAAGGTTTTCCCGATAAATACGCTCGCAGCGAAGCGAGAGGAAGATTTATTGGGAAACGGCGCAGCCGCCTGACCTTTTAGCCGACGTAAAGCCCCGTGCTTGCTTTGCCTTTGTAAACGAAAACGATTGCTCCGCTTTCCTCTGAAAAGAGAAATAGACCCTGCAATATATATCACCATAGTGATAGGTTTGCATGTTTGCATGCTGGTATGCTGGTACGTTTGCATGTTGGTATGTTGGTATATCATCATGCTTTCCAACGGCTGTTGGGCTTGCCGTCCGAAACAACCGACACGAATACCGTCGTTTTCTCTTTTCGCCCGTGTATAATCCTCTCTAATAATGCCCTGCGGACTTTCGCCGCCCCGAACGATTCGACACGGAAAGCGAGGGCGGCTATCGTTTCGAGGTTGTAAACCTCCGCGCTGTATTTGTCCGATAGGCGGATAATGTGCTTTATGTCATATATAGATAAAACTCCGCTTTTGCAGAGTGCCTTTATCCCTGCCCTAACCGTCGGGGCGATAACCCCGAACAGTTCGCAGATTTCCCGCTCGGTCATGGCGGTTGCGCCTATATCGCTCGGCAGGGAGATATTGCCCTGCCCGTCCATCGTGATAATGTTCCTTTCTTCTTTCATCGGTATTCTGTTCTTAATTAGATGGCTCGGCAGATATTCTTCTCCATATCTTCCAACTTGTGCGACAAGGTTTCCATGTCTTGGCTTATCTTCTGGGCGGTGATTTTGGCGTAAATTTGGGTGGTCTTTATGTTCGTGTGCCCCAAAAGGCGGCTCACCGTTTCGATGGGTACGCCGTGCGACAGAAGTACGGTCGTGGCGTTCGTGTGGCGTGCGACATGGTAGGTCAAGCGTACCTTGAAGCCGCATTGTCTGCCTATATCTTTGAGTATCTTGTTACAACTGCCGTTGTTCGGAACGGGGAAAACATGACCGTCCCTTGCCAGCCCCTTGTACTTCTCGATGATACGCTTGGGAACGTCCAAAAGGCGGATGTTCGATTCGGTGTTGGTCTTCTTTCTTCGGGTGATTATCCACAGGTTGCCGTCGAAGAATGTTTGCAGGCGGTCGGCGGTGAGGTTCTTCACGTCCGAATACGCCAAACCCGTGAAAACAGAAAAGACGAACAAGTCCCGTACAAGCTCGTGGGTGGCGTTCTTCATCGGTGCGTTCATGAGCGTCTGTATCTCCGTTTGGGTGAGGTAGCCCCTGTCCACGCTTTCGGGAGAGTTGATATATCCCGCAAAGGGATTAAAGGGCAAACGCCCGTCGTTCCTCGCTATGGAAACGATGTGTTTCAACACAATCATGTAGCCCCACACGGTATTGGTGCGGCATTTCTTCTCCGTGCGCAGAAAATACTCGAAGTCGTTGATGAACGTGAGGTTGAGTTCCTTTAATGGAATATCCTCACGCTTGTAGGTATGGGGCAGGAACTCCCGAATATGGTTGCAGACCGTCCGATAACGGGTAAATGTACCCTGCGCCCTGCTGTGCCCGACTTTCTTCTCGAACTCGGCGTTGTGCTGCTCGAACAGCTTCAGCAAAGTTTCCTGCTTGACGCCGATACCGAGATAGGCGTCTTTGAGTTTGGCGGCGGTAACATAACCGTCCGTCTGCATTAACTCTTGATAGCGGCGGTTTACTTCCACACGGATTTTATCTACCGCAAGGTTGATTCTCTGCGCTTCGACGCTCTTGCCCGAAGCACGGTTGTTCTTCACGTCCCACAGCCGTGGGGGAACGTCCATCTTGCAACTGAACTGTTTAATCTCGCCGTCCACCGTGATACGGCACATTAAAGGCAGGTTGCCGTTCGGCTTCTCGCTGCCTTTCTTCACGTAAAATAATACCTTGAATGTACTACGCATAACTCACTCCTTTTTTTGGTTACAAAATTAGTTATTAGTGAGTTACCGACTGCTATGCAAAATTACGCAAATCGCAGAAACAGAACCATTTAGCAAGAAATTCACACCCGTTACGGGGGTAATGAGGTGGTAACTGAACTTCTGCGCTGTTTGGCTTCGAGGTGGTATTTCGTTGGCTCTGTCCCATAGAAAAACAAAGCGTAACGAACGCTGTATCAGCTAATTCGCTACGTTTTACCCAAATTTACTTTTTCGCTATGTGTTTATTTTAGACAGACAGTTTAATTCTTTTAGTCAATTTTGCGTATGAAAAAGAGGTTGTGTCAAAACGCTGGCACAACCTTTTTTTATGCACAAAGCCCAGACTTTCACAAGCCCGGGCTTTGTTATTACCCAAAGTTTTTGTATCTTTAGGCATAAAGTTTTTCATTATGGCAAAGTTACATTTTCGTCCTTACATTCCCAACCAAACAGTTCTTTTTCCTAGAAGAATTGATGAAAACATAGCAGCGAACGATCCGGTCCGTGTGGTCAATACAGTTATTGATAATCTCAATCTTGACAATTTCAAGAAGCTTTATAAAGCAACCGGTCGTTGTCCTTATCATCCTAAAATGATGCTTAAGGTGATTATCTACGCCTACATGAACAATATCTATTCGTGCCGCAAAATAGAGAAGCTTCTCCTGCGTGACATTCATTATATCTGGCTTTCCGGTAATGAACATCCGGATTTTATTACCATCAACCGTTTCCGTAATCGTGTAAAAGAAGAGATAAATAATGTATTTACGCAGTTGGTTCTTGTCCTTGCCGACAAAGGTTTCATCAGCCTTGACGTAGAGTATATCGACGGTACCAAGATTGAGTCCAGAGCCAACAAATATACTTTTGTCTGGCGCAAGACAGTCGAAAAGAACCGTACAAAGCTGATGGATAAGATCCGCATTCTCCTGGAGCAGGTGGATGAAGTCATAGCCCAAGAGAACTCCGCCAAAGACACCCCCGTGGAGTTCACACCCGCCATGCTCTCAGATATAGTGAATGAACTTAAAGAGGTGCTGGAACACCAGCCTGTAACAAAGGACAAGGAACAAAAGAAAGTCATCCGGGAAAAGAAGAAACAAGTCCGGGAACTAGAGGAGTACCGTGACAAGTTAATGGAATACGACAACCATCTTGACACTCTTGGAGAACGCAACTCCTATTCCAAGACCGATCCTGATGCCACTTTCATGCGCATGAAAGAAGACGCCATGAGAAACGGGCAGACCAAGCCCGGATATAATCTGCAAATAGGAACCCAGAACCAATTCCTCATAGACTTCCGACTGTTTCCCAACCCAACCGATACACTGACCCTCATACCTTTCTTCCACTCCTTTGAGCAACGCTATAACCGCTTACCAACTGTGGGTGTGGCAGATTCCGGTTACGGCTCGGAAGAAAATTACCGGTTCATGAGGGGATAATGGGATAGAAGCCTTTGTCAAGTACAACTACTTCCATAAAGAACAACGTCCCCGTTATACTCCCAATCCATTCCATACGGAGAGTCTCCATTACAATGCGGAGGAGGATTATTACGTTTGTCCTATGGGGCAGCACATGAACCGTATAGGAACCAGACGTGACAAAACAGCTAGCGGATACATCACCGAAAGTGCCCGGTATAAAGCACAAAGATGTGAAGGGTGTCCTTTACGTGGCAGTAGCTTTAAAGCCCGGGGGAACCGTATTATAGAAGTCAACCACCGGTTAAACCAATACAAACGGCAGGCACGGGAAAGGTTACTCTCGTAAGAAGGCATCAGGCATAGGGGAAGGCGATGTATAGAACCGGAAGCAGTTTTTGGACAGATGAAACACAACATGGCATACAGAAGGTTCCGGCATGTGGGAGAAGACAAGGTTACAATGGACTTTGCCTTCTTCGCCATTGCCTTCAACATTAAGAAAATGTGTTCCCGGATAGCGAAACACACCCAAAACGGGGAGAATATACCTCTTAGGGGGCTGTTTTTATTCGTATGGCAGATTTTACCAGACAAAAATCGCATATGGGAAAGAATTACGCAAAAAACGGTCGCTTGAAAACATTCATCTCTCAGTCAATACAAAAAGAAAGGCTGTACCGTAAATCTTAATTACGACACAGCCTCTCTCTTTACAATATTAAGTGGGTATCAAAATTATTTGTCTTCCCAACCTTTGTTCTGTTCCAGGTTCGGGTTCATGATTAATTCTTCTTTCGGGATAGGCCAGTAGTAGCGATAGTCATCCCAAGGAAGTGTACCGTTGATTGTGTTTTTATACGGACTTTTTGGATAGCAGATGATAAATCCGTCTTTGTCTGCAAATACAGTTTTACCTAATTCTACTTTTACTGCTATTTCAGGTTTGTCTGTGTGACTTCCATCATACAAATCTTTTACAGCTAAAAAGTTCATACCACGCAAAGGAACTGTCAATAATTTACCGGCTTTCCAACGCATTAGATCTTCGTAACGATGATTTTCTATAGCCAATTCTATACGACGTTCGCGGCGGATTTCACGTAATAATGGACTGATTGTATAGTCTAATTTGTCTGCATAAATTTTATCCAAGCGAGGATCTGCAGGTTCTTGACCAACAGTCAATTTGGCAGTAGGATATTTAGAGAAATCAAACCCGGCACGTTCACGCAAGGCATTAATTGTTAAGTCAACATCTGACTGAGAAAGAGTTCCGTTCAGTTCATATTTAGCTTCTGCATAATTTAATAATAGTTCTGCATAGCGAAACTCGATTGCAGCTTGAATACCATTATATAGACGGTCTTCTTCAACCATATCTCCCATCCAATGTTTAATTACCCGATAGCCTGTTACCGTTGGACCGCTACCTGTATAGCTAAGTCCTGGATAAGTGATACCATTCAAATCTTTGTCTACAATACCACCTTTGTAAATTGTAACATGTTCGCCTGGGCGACAAACTGTTTGTGTTAAACGCGGGTCACGGTTTTCCAGTTCTGTCCATTTTCCATAACCAAGGAAGTTGGGATTCATTTCGTAATTACCTTCGCTACCTCCTGTATAAATAGGACGACCGTCAATACAAAGATATTCATCGATAAGACCACGGGTTACTCCCATTGATTCACGGTTTGAGTTATTTTGATTGAAGTAACGTTGAGCAGCATGACCTACTTTGTTTTCAAGATAATTACGAGCTAAAATAACTTCAGGGTTATCAGATAAATCGGTTGCCGCAAACATTTTCCAGTAAGTTTCTTCTCCGATATTGTAAAGGGAGTATTTGCCAACTAATGTTTCGCAAGCTTTTACAGCTTCTTCAAGCCATTTGTTTGCAGAATCTTGTAATCCTAATTCTGTATGATATTTGCGGAATGTGCCTTCAAACAGACAAATACGAGCTTTTAAGAAATTAGCCTGATCTTTATTTAAACGATCTGTTTCTTGGTTTGCTTTTTCAGGCAACCATTCTACTGCTCTATTAATGCACATTAAAACTGAATCCATAACTTCGGCACGTGGTGTACGCGGAGCATATAATTCTTCAGAATCAACATTTAAATCGCGTGTTAACCAAGGTACATCACCAAAATAAAGAACTTTTTTATAGTATTCCCAAGCTTTAAAGAAATAAGCTTCACCTGCATAAGCATTTTTCTTTTCCTGACTTAATTCAGCTTTATTATAGTGAGTAAGAAAGAAGTTTACTTTACGTAAATTCCACCAATACCAACCCGTACTTTCGCCAGCACTTGTCGGAACCACTAATTCTCCTGCTAAACTGCTGAATTCATTCCCTGTTCTTACACAGTTGTCTGAGTATACATCTGCATACATAAGTGGACTACCGGTAACGCCGAACGGATAAGTATCAGAGTCTGCCCAACCGCTTTTATGTCCGATGATGTAAAGCGGATAGAGGCTATTCAACATCATTTTTAAATCTGTCTCTGATTTCCAAAAGCTTTCATCAGTAATTTCATCTAACGGATAACGTTCCATGAAATCATCGTTACAACTTGGTAATAAAGTTGCCGTTACCCCAAGTGCTAAGATATATTTTTTGAAATTGAATTTCATAATTGATTCTATTATATTTTGAATTTATATTATTTAGAAACCTACTTGCAAACCGAAAGCAACAGAACGCATCATAGGATAAGAAGATGAAATCTGATCCGGGTCGTATAAATTAGGGATCTGAGTGATTTCAAATAGATTATAACCAGATAGGCTTAAACGAACATTTGAAAGTTTTGCTTTGCTAACCCATGCTTTGGGTAGAGTATAACCTAATGCTAATGTTTTTAAGCGTAAATAGGCTGCATTGAACAAATAACCACTTTGAGTAATGGAAGAAATACGTCCTGCATACATCGGATATTTAGCATCTGTATGTTCCGGTGTCCAAGAGTTGTTATACATTTCCCAGTTGCCGGCTGTGTCTCCGCCCCAAAATACATTATCGCTGATCCAAACATCTTTTTTACCAACACCTTGGAAGAAAATATTTAAGTCGAAGTTCTTCCACGAAATATTGCCAGTGATACCATATTGGAAACGCGGAGTAGAGTTTCCAATGATTTTACGGTCACCAGGATTTTCTAAAGTATTATCCCCATTAGAAATTTCACCGTCATTATTCAAGTCTGCATAACGAACATCACCGGGATATAATGTAGTTTGTACTTTTGATTGATCCGGTCCAATCAGGACTTTTTTACCGTTTTCATCAACCGTAAAATCACTTTCCTGTAGGATACCTACTGTTTCATACCCCCATATTTCACCCATTTTCATGCCATCATAAAGGGATGAAAGCAGACTATTTGGATTACCTGTAAATTTAACGACCTCTGATTGATAATCAGATAATACTAAACCAATATCGTAACGAATACCATTACTTAACTGATCTTTCCATTTCACGCTCAATTCCCAACCGTTAGTTTTTAATTCACCTGAATTACGTTTTGGAACAGAAGCTCCTAATACAGCAGGTAGTTTTGTTCCATCCATTAATATGTCAGTTGTGCGGCGAGTATACCAATCGAAGGTGGCATCTAAACGACCATTTAATGTTGTTACATCAACACCAAAGTCAAGAGTGCTGGCAGTTTCCCAAGTTAAGTCGCTGGCAATGATTGCTGTAGGATTCATTCCTTTGATCTGCTCGTTGTTCATAACCCATGAGATGTAATCGGCTGCACCATAGCTGGCAATATATGCGTAATTAGAAACATCCTGATTGCCTAATGAACCCCAAGAACCGCGGATCTTTAAATTGTCTAACCAACTGCGCGTATTAGCCATAAATTTTTCTTCAGAGATTCTCCAGCCGGCAGAGAAGGAGGGAAAGAATTGATATCGAGTGTCATGCCCGAAACGGGAAGTACCATCGTAACGTCCGCTGAATTCAAACAAATAACGTCCTGCGTAGTCATAATTAGCACGTAAGAAAGCACCACGAATCGCCCAATGTTCTTCATTGTCTCCTGTATATTGGCTACCGGTAGTCATACCTAAAGTAGGAAGGTCGTTTGTCAGGATATCTTCGGCTTCTCCGTAAAGTTTACGATAATAATACCATTCCTGGTTGAAACCGGCAACAGCCGATATATTATGATTACCGAATGCTTTATTGAAGTTTGCATAAGCATTGATTGTGTAATAGTCGGAATGCCTAGTCTCTTCTCTTACTGTAGAAGGATAAGTGTGTGAGTTGATTGTTGAATTCCAGTTGTCTACAACATAATTGCGAGTCGGTATTACTCGTTTTTGGAAATATTCAGTAGGACGATAAGACAACTCTGCTTTTACATTTAATTCAGGACAAATGGTGATAGTTGGAGTAATATTAAATACTGTATTTGTATTTTTGGTACTTTGTGTTGCTCCATAAGCTAACCAACCAAGAATGTTATCAGTCCATGCGTCAGGAATAGGATCATTTGCTCCAGTTTTAATTGGCATATTAACATTACGACCCGGATCGTTTTTCATAGCCGACCATACGCTACCTTTTTGAGCATTCATGTATGGTTCATTATAATTGCTTGTATTATAAGAAATTTTAGTCGCAACATCCAACCATTTAGTAATGTTTGTATTCAAATTCATGTTGATGTTATAACGGTTTTGGACATCTGTATTGATTGTATACATTCCTTCCTGACGTTGATAACCTAAAGAGATGTAATAGCGTGTTTTAGCAGATCCACCACTAATAGAAATATTATGGCGTTGTAACGGAGTCCAGTCTTTTACTCCAACTTCATAAGGGTTCATATTGGCAACCCATGTCATATTAGTTGTACTGCCTTCGTTATAAATCCAAGCATTTTCCGATCTGGGATCTTCCATATATTTCTTTTTAGCAGCTAATAATGTTTCCATCCAGGGGGTAACTGTTCCTCCTGTCATTTCTGCCTCTCTGTTTTTAGCTAATTGAATAGTATAAGCATCTAAAATATCCGGAATATGAGATGGTGTATTCCATTGTAAGTTCATGTTGTAAGTAACTGAAGCCTTAGAGTCGTTTTTACCGGATTTTGTAGTAATCAACATGACACCGTATGTCGCACGTGCTCCATAAATAGCAGAAGCAGAAGCATCTTTTAAAACAGAGATATTTTCAATATCACTAGGATTCATCATGTTCAAGTAATCAGCATCGACCTGGATACCATCTACGATAATTAATGGACTACCATTTTTAACTTCATACTTTTTACCATCAGAATCCAAACCTATAGACGTGCCACCACGCACGTTAAAAGAAGGTGTTGCATTTGGAGATGAGTTCGTTGCCGACACATTCAAGTTTGGAACAACGCCTTGCAGTGCCTGACCGATATTTGCTACCGGTTTGTTTTCCAATACTTCAGCACCGACTGATGCGACAGCGCCAGTTAAGTTCACTTTCTTTTGCGTACCGAAACCGACTATGACCACTTCATCGAGGGCTTGTGAGTCTTCTTTCAATACTACATTAATAACTGATTTTCCTTTTACCGGAATAGTCTGGGTTTGATAACCCATGTAAGAGAATACCAACTCGCCGTTTGCGGGCACAGACGAAAGCGTAAAGTTACCGTCTATATCGGTGATGTTACCAGTGGGTGTTCCTTTTATCTGGATGGAAACCCCAATCAAAGCTTCTCCTTTTTCATCTTTTACGTTACCGGACACACTGACGTCCTGGGCGAACAATTGATGGGCAAAAAGGAAAAAGCCCATCAGCATGATTAAAACTTTGTTCTTCATATAGAATAATATTAATGAATGGTTAACTCTTATTAATTAACTCGAGGGCAAAATTGTCCGTATTATCCTACATGAAAGGTTAATTTCATATCAATGATGGTAAGATTTGTGTCAACTCGTTGATTTTCCTGTCGAATTAACTTTTCTGTATTCCTTTGGAGGCATTCCGTAGACTTGTTTAAAGCAGGAGGCAAAATATCCGCTACTGCTGAATGCTACTTTTTCCAAAATTTCACTGACACTTAAATCTGTTTCACGCAACATCTGGGCTGCCGCTTCTAGACGCAGGTTTTTGATCATCTCAGCCGGAGAGAGGGAAGTAAGTGTTTTCGCTTTTCGGTAGAAGTTTGCACGACTCATACCGATTTCTTTGCAGATCATATCGATATCGAGTTTCGGGTTGGAGAAGTTTGCTTTCACAATATTCGTATATTGTTTCAGGAACTCTTCGTCAAGCGGAGATGTTTTGACACCGAGTTCATTCAGATCGATCTTTTTCTCATATTTTTTCCGTATCTGTATTCGTGAAGTCAGCAGATTCCGCACACGTGCCTGCAATAGGCCTATATCGAATGGCTTTATGATATAATCGTCAGCTCCGGCATTATATCCTTCGGTGATTTGCGAGGGCATTGTTTTGGCTGTTAATAGAATGACCGGTATATGGGCTGTTTGCGTATTTTGCTTGATCCGACGGCACAGTTCAAGTCCGTCCATTTCGGGCATCATGACATCACTGACAATCAGTTCGGGTATTTTTATGGCTATCTGTGCAAGCGCCTCTTTTCCATTTTCTGCTTTCAGCACCTTATATTCATTTTCGAATTGTTTTTCCAGATAATCCAGCACATCTTTATTATCTTCTACTAAAAGCAATGTTTGTGAGATAACCGAAGTTTCTTTTTTCTCGGAAGGAATAAACTCCTGTACATTCATCAGGGGGGAGGATTCTGTCTGTTTGACCGGATTACTTACTGGTTTTTCGGGGAGAGGAAGTAAAACATGCATGCATGTTCCGGTTGGTACTATGTTTTCCGCCCAGATTATTCCACTATGTTGTTCTACTATGAAACGTGCTAAACTAAGTCCGATACCCGAACCTGCAATCTGATGATGTAAATCTTGTGAAGAGCGGTAGAATGGCTGGAAGATTTTTTCAATATCTTCAGATGTGATACCTTCCCCATTATCAGATACTTGTATGTGTAAATAGTAGTCTTCTGAGAGATGCTGAAAATGACATAGTTTCACACGAACTACGTCATTTTCGCTTGAAAGTACAGATAATTTTATTTCAATTGTTCCCTTTTCCGGGGTGAACTTAAAGGCGTTTGAAAGTAAGTTAAATAGCACTTTTTCAATCTCTTGACGATCATAATAGACATAGTAATCTACCGGCAATTCATTTTTCTGGGTAAAAGTGATATTCCTGTTCTTTGCTACCGGAACGAATAACTCATATAACTCCTGAACGAACACGGATAACTCGAATTTCTCTTTTTGAAGTACCATTTTTTGTGAATCATATTTTTGTACATCCATCAGATTATTAACGAGTAAGAGTAACCGTTGCGTGTTTTTACGCATCAGTTGTAGCGTATTTTTTACTTCCGTTGAGAAGGAACTATGGCGCAACATATCCTCGAGCGGATTGATAATAAGCGTTAAAGGAGTGCGTAGTTCGTGTGAGAAGTTGGTAAATAATCTCATACGTTCCTCATGTAATTCCTTCATTTTTTCTTGTTCCAGCTGTTTGAAGCGGATACTGCTTTCCAGTTCGTGACGTACTTTCTGATGGTATATAAACTTCCATATAATAGTGCCTATTGTGATGATATACAATATGTAAGCCCACCATGTTTTGTAAAGGGGAGGGGTGACTGTGATGCTTAGGGAAGCTTCCTGTGGATTCCACAAATTTTCACTGTTTGAGACCTTTACTTTGAAATTGTAAGTACCAGGGGCCAGATTACTATAATAAGCGACCCTTCTGCCCCTTACATAGTTCCACTCCTTTTCTACCCCTTCCATTTGATAAGCGTATTGATTTTGTTTGGGTGAGATAAAGTCTGGAGCCGTATATCCGATTGCTATATTGGTTTCATCCGCTTTTAACCGGAGGGATTGGGTGTCCCCTAATTCTACCGGATTATTATTTATGGATAGGCTTGTCAGATATACGGGAGGGATATAAGTGTTTTTCTCCATCCGGGACGGGTTAAAACATAATATGCCTTTATTTCCGGGAAAGTAAAGAGTACCTTTTGTGTCGGTCGTTCCTGCATGTAATGTAAATTCCAATGCCCGGTGGCTTTCGTTACGGATGGGAGCAAAGCAATCTTTTTCAGCATTATAACAATATAAATCATTTTCGGATAATGCCCATAAAGATTGATTCCGGTCGCTTACCATTGAATAGATATAGCCGTCTGCCACACCGTCCTCAACTGTATAATGTTTGATCAGATTGAGGTCGCGGTCAAAACGAAAGACGCCATAGCCAAAAAATGAAACCCATATATTTTGTAATGAATCGGTCAGGATCGTACTGACAGTTCCCGGCTTCACGTTTTCGGGTAGGTTCAGTTCCGCTGAAGAGACCGTTTTCAGCGTTTCTTTCTGCATGTCATATTTGTAGAGCCCTTGGCTGAGTGTACCCATAATAAAAATATCCGGCTCTATTTCTTTTATTGCTGTGACGAAGAAGAATTTTCTGTTTTCCCCGTCTACCTTGAACTGATTGATCTGTTCTCCTTTATCGATAAGGACTAATCCTGTTTTGGCATTTGTCGGAATCCATAGTCTGCCTTTACTGTCATTCAGCAAAGTATAAATGTCTCCATGCTGGTAATCATAAAGTAAGCGATAATCTTTCCGTTTACGTGAAAACAGATAAACGGATCCTTGATTCGTAGCACAGATAATGCTGTCGCCTTTTATAAGTAGTGATTTAAAGATATTTGAATTATAATTGTTTTTGTAAGGAGACTTTTTAGGATAAAATTGTTGGCTTTGCGTGTTCGGATTATAGCAAAAAAGTCCGGCTCCTTCGGTTGCGAACCAGATATTTCCGTCACTGTCTTCTTTTCCCATTCCCAATAATCCGGTAAATTCACGGGGCGTGATCCGGTAAAACTGTGTTCTGACCGGGCTGTAATAATTCAGTCCCTTCCAGGTTCCTACCCATAATGCACCTGTATTATCTTTCAGGAGACTGTGTATGGAATAATAGCTTAATGTACCGGGTTCATCCGGATTGAATTTATAGGGAGTGACTTTTAATGTCTGCATATCTACCCTGTTCAGTCCGGAAAAGGTTCCAAGTAATAAGGTGCTGGGATCGGTTTCGGCTATTGCACGGACAACATTGCTGCTTAAAGCTGAGTTATCCGTATTCAGATGGACGAACCGTTCGTTTTCTTTATCAAGATAGCAGATTCCGGCTGTTTCGGAAAGTATCCATAACCTTTTCCGGCTGTCAGTGAATAATCCTCGGATTGCTCCTTTAATCAGCGAAGACGGATTTTCCGGTTCATGTTGGTAAAAACGTATGACTTCCCTCTGTTTGTTTAGAACAGCAAGTCCGGTTGATGAACTTGCTATATAAAGATTTCCTTCTTCATCTTCCTGAAGTCCTTTTATATTCGAAGCGATAGGGGTGGATGACAGCCAGTCTTTAAAAACAAGTGAATCGCCTTGCTCATCGTATTGATAGATGAATTTTTCTCCGGCAAGGAAAAAGTCTCCGCTTTGACTGAGCATGCAGCAATGCATGAATCGGGTCTCTTTTACATAATATCTTTTGATCTTCCCTGTTTGATGTGTGATTTTATGAACGCCGTTATCTGTAATCACCCAGATATTTTTATTCTTATCTTCCCCGATATCGAGTACATTGTTATCAGTCAATGAGCAGGAGTCGGTCGGATTGTTTTTGAACACCTTGAACTCGTATCCATCATATCGGTGTAATCCTCCCTGGGTTCCTAACCACAAATATCCGTCCGTATCCTGATAGATATTGGTAACGGTACCCTGTGTTAATCCATCTTCTACTCCAATCTGTGTAAAAAAATAAGGGGAAGTATTTTTACTGTTGGCAGATTGGAATAGATATGGAAATAAAAATAAAAGAAATAATACTAGTGTGTTCTTCGTCATATGTCACCGGCCTTTTTAGGAATAAATCCACGAAACCATTGATTTGTCTGGTACAAAGATATGTAATTTTTTATTTATTCCTCGTCAACTCCGTTGTATTTCCTATTAAAATCGCGTAACCGCATGAACCGGGCTTTTGTTTTCAGTTTATTTTTCAACCGGGTAGACGGGAGGAACGTGACTGTCTTAATACGGACCTTCTGAGGTTTTAAATCTTCTTTATTTTCAACAATATCGCTGGTGATTGAGGCACTGAACGTCCCGATATCTCCGAACCTGATATTTTTGCCGCTTAGTAGCTCCAGTTCGAACTGGGTCAGGAGGGCTTCGATCACTCCTTTGACATCGGCAGAGGTGATCGTGCAGTTACTGGAGATGCGATAACATAAATTGTTCAGGTCGATTGTGGAAGAGACCGCTTTTGCAGCAAAGTAACCTGTTTTTTCTTTGCCGGGGATGGTGCATACCATCTTTCTTGGTTTGTAAATGATGCTCATATTGGTTTACTATTAATACGATTTTTGTTTAAACTGAATGTGATGTTTCTCTGATATTCTCTCAATCATTTTTTAATCAGAGGTACGTCTAATTAAATTTAGAGGTAGGTGTAAATTGATTTAGACGTACCTCTAAATTGATTTACACCTAGGTCTTTATGAAAAGAGGTTGTAACAAATATACAAAATCAATGAGGCGTTGTCAAGAGATAGTTACGATAAAATGGATGAAAGGTGAGATATTCAGTATAAACGGCTGGATATAAAAATCCCCTGTCTGCACGAAGAGACAGGGGATTACCTGGAATTTATTTATCTGGTAGCGTATAAAGTAAGGATAATCGGTCGTTTTTTAATGAAATCTGTATCCGGAAGTCGTCGAAGGTATAGAGGGTATTCAATGTCTCTCCGTCTACGTCGATTTCTTCTCCGGAGACATCGGCTTCCTGTAAGGAGGCCTCTTCCAGCAACGTTGCAGCCCAATAACGATGGATTGGAAGCAGACGTTCGTAGGATATGCATACATTTTTTTCTAAATTGAAGCGATAGGATACTTCGAATAAGCGGCCCAGCTCATCTTCCTCCTGGCAAGTCAGGGTGAAAAGTGTATCCGTTTGTTTGCTGTCTTCTATACGTTCTTTATTTTCTGAGATGTAAAGAAGAATATCCTTATCCGTTTTATTCAGCCACGTTTGGGAGAAAAGAGCCTGGCTGCCCAAGAGCAGCAACAGGCTTATAAGTAATCTATTCCACATAAAATTCTGCGTTTAAAGGGGTCGACTTGGATGAGTTTCCGGCAAACAGGAAGAATTTTCCAGGCTCTACCACAAACTCATTCTTATCATTATACATACCGTAAGCACGGCGGTTCACTTTGAATGTAACCGTTTTTTCTTCACCCGGTTCCAGTGCGACACGTTCAAAGCCGCATAACTCTTTTTCAAAACGGGAGATGGAAGATGTCTCGTCATTCAGATAAAGCTGCACGACTTCATCCCCTTTTAGCGAACCTGTATTTTTCACTTTACAAGTAACGGTCAGAGTGTCTCCGTCCGCGATTTTTGTGGCAGACGGTTGAAGGTCGCTGATTTCGAAAGTGGTATAACTCAGTCCGTAACCGAACGGATAGAGTTCGCCGTCTACGCGGGCAAAGCCTTTGCCGGTGGCATTCGGTTTGAAAGGGAAGGCCCAGGGGATTTGTCCGACTGACTTTGGGAAAGTCGTGGATAGTTTACCGCCGGGGTTATAATCACCGAATAATACTTCGGCTACGGCCTGACCGGAAAATTCTCCCGGATACCAGGCTTCGACGATGGCCGGCAGGTTGGCATCTTCCCAGTTCAGTGTAACCGGACGTCCGTTGAACAGTACCAGTACGACCGGAGTTCCGGTGGCTTGTACGGCGCGGACCAGTTCTTTTTGTCTGCCTGATAAATCCAGGTTCACACGGCTTCTGGATTCACCGATCGTACGGAAATCGTCTCCTACATATATAATAGCAACTTCGGCTTTTTTAGCAACCTCTACAGCTTCGTCGATTTCTTCTTTTTCCTTATCGCTCAGTTCGAAGTACATCACATCACTTTGCGGAAAATTTTTATCCCTGACATTACACCCCTTGGCATACATCAGGTTTACATTTTCTCCCAGCAGGTTTTTCAGACCTTGCAGGCCGGTTATCACATTCGGATTATGAGAACCGTAGCGAGAAGTTAGTGATTTGACTTCGTCTGCTTGCGGACCGATTACTGCAATGTTTTTGAGGGTTTTCGACAGCGGGAGGGTGTTGTTCTCATTTTTCAAAAGAACGATGGATTCGCGGGCGGCACGCAGAGACACTTCCCGGTTCTTGTCGCTGTTTACGATCTTATCGGCAAGTTTGGTGTCTTTTACATACGGCTCGTCGAAAAGCCCTAACCAGAATTTTACATAGAGTACTTCACGGACGCGCTGATCCAGGGTACTTTCTTCTACCAGTCCTTTTTGTAAAGCCCTTCTCAACGCTTCGATGAATACTTCCGATTGCTCAAAGAAGGTGCGGACGTTCAATCCGGCGTTCAGTTCACTGGCAACCGCTTCTTCTTCGGTATCTACGATATGGTAGAATTTTACGTTTTTGTCGATTGCCCAACTGTCGGAAACGACATAGCCTTTGAACCCCCATTGGTTACGCAACAGTTCAGTCATCAGATAGTGGCTGGCGCTGACCGGAGTCCCGTTATAATCGTTATGTGAACACATCGTTCCTAAAGCACCTGCCTCCTGGAAAGCGATGCGGAACGGTTCCAGATGCAGTTCGTGTACTTCCTGCGGAGAGGCATGAGGATCGGTTCGTGAGTAGCAGTCGCGACCACCGCCCGGTATGCCGTAGATAGCAAAGTGTTTCGGTGTTGAAACAACCCGGTTGCTTTGGATACCCAATACTTGCTGGCGTCCTAATTCTCCTGCCAGGTAAGAGTCTTCGCCGTAACTTTCTACGGTACGTCCCCAGCGGGGATCGCGGGACAGGTCGAGGATAGGGGAATAGACGTTGGTATATCCCAATGCTTTGGCTTCTTCACCGGTAATGCGTCCGATTTCGTAGATAAGTTCTTTATCCCAGGTACAACCCTGTCCGATCTGGGCGGGGAAGAAGGTGGACTTTTCATGTTTCAGTCCGCGTATACCTTCGTTTGTCAGGTCGGCGGGAATACCCAGGCGTGTCTCTTCTACGAAGAAGGCCTGTACTTTGTTCATTGCTTCAGCGTGGTTGGAGTAAGGAAAGTCAAGGGAGGTGCGTTTCCATTCTCCGTTGAGGTGCTCGTCGATATTACCGATACCGTCTTTCCAGATACGGGTTTTCCATTCATCGGTAGGCAGTGTATCTTTAAGGACGGCTCCGTATCCATAGATCGTTCCCAGCTGACAGGTCTTTTCCTCGATTGTCATTTGTTTAAGAAGATCTTCCACCCGTTTGTCAATAGGTAGCGAAGGATCTTCATATATATCCTTCTTTCCGTTTTTGTTGAAATCAATCCAACCTTTCTGATATATTTTCTTCTGATTTTTGGGGGTATCAGGCTTTGATGCTTGTAAACTGCTTGTGTTTGCATTCAGCAAAGGGAGCAGTCCGAATGACAGGCAAAAAAGCAGTTGCCTGGTTAATGTGTTGTTTATATTCATGATTATTCTATTATATATGCAAATTATATGCAAATTATATGCAAATTATATGCAAATTATATGCAAATTATATGCAAATTATATGCAAATTATATGCAAATTATATGCAAATTATATGCAAATTATATGCAAATTATATGCAAAACCTATTCAATAACATACCAATTGTATCCTTTTGCCGGTATTGTGATGGGGATTGTAACGGAATAGTCACGTTCCAATACATATACCTGTACATTCTGATCCTGTTCCTTTACAGTCACTTTGTCGGTTAGTCCGGTGTAATAGAGAGGTATTTTGATCTCTTTGCGGATGGGAATATCCAACGGGTTATATACCGAGATGAATCCTTTCTGTTTCAATGAAGGATTTACGTGCATGATACCGTCCCAGTCCTGTCCGTCGGGACGGCGCAGGTGGATAATATCGGAATCGAGTATCTGACGGTATTTTTTATAGAAAGCAACCCATTGGTTGACCAGTTCTTTGGTCGCTTCCGTATCATAGAGGCGCGGACCACGGTAACAGGCTTGTACACCGGCCCCGAAGAGGTTCCGTAGACGCGTTTCGTAATGGTCGAGGTGCTCGTTCAACGGTTCGATTGTGGCCGCTTCGCCTCCTCCGTGATATTGGGTGAGGGGAACGAACATGAAACCCATGCTGGGCGTTTTCTGCCAGGTTCCGTCATAGATATTCTGTCGTTCGATAATTTCCTGATAAGCGCGGGGCAGCGACCAGTTGGTCTCTACATATCCCATCGGCGTTTTATTGGAGCCGCTCAGGAAATACCAGTCGGGGACGTTCAGGTAAACACCGTTTGCCCGACACCAGCGATAGAATTGGTTGATTTTCTTCCACTGTTGCCACTGGGAGTCGAGATAGCCTTTGTGGCCGCTGTGTGAAGTGGAGGCGCAAGGGTCGCCGGGATATGAACCGTCGTTTTCGAAGACATTCATTCCGGTGGTGGTGAAGAAGTTCTGTAATTTACGGAAGTAGGTGTCTCCCCAATCGGATGCGATACAGGGAGATACGCCAAAGCGGCTGCCTTCTTCGCGTGTTTTGGCCGGTTTTCCGGTTTTATGACTGATTGCGGCATCTTGTTCTTTCGCTCCGCGGCTTGCCAGGAGGGAATAACCGCCGATGGCAATACCTTTCCCGGCAGCGTAGTCGCTAAGTTCTTTCATTCGTTGCAGATAGGCGGCTGAGTCATTTTCGATTTTAAATCCGCTACCGAAGGTCATAATGACCATTTCGAAACCAACAGCGGCACATTGGTCGATGGCTTGCTTCACCGCTTCGCTGTCCGATTGGCGGACGTGCATGAAGATAGGGTTCTCCTGTGTCCAGGGAGCCATCATACGCCAGAATTTACATTCAGCCAGTCCGCGTCGTTCCCGGTCGCTGGCATCACGCAGCATTTCGAAAGCAGTGCAGGATTCAAAGGTGTCGCCGGGTTTGATTTCCAAGCCGGGACCGAGTAGGGGAGTGACTTCCAGACGTGCCGGCTTATATTGACCATAATAGCGGATACCGGTAAATTCGTATTCCGGATGATCGAATACCCAACGGACAGCAGGATTGTCTTTCATCGCTTCCATATCGCCGCCCATGGCATAGTCGGTTACGACGAACAGTTGGGTGAAGCGGTCGATATAATCGCGCGGCGCATCGGTCTGCACGGGTTGTTTACGGAAATCTTTTGTGTAAGCGCCTGCTTCCTGCGCCATCATGCGGACTTCATGCGGTTCGCCGTAATGTACTTTCGGAGCCGTTTCGACCAAAGCAAGTATTTCTGACTTGAAAGAATCGAGTGTAACAGGCATTGTTCCTTTATTGTCGATCTCGATCCATTTGGCCAGGATAGGGGCACCGTCGTACAGTTCATAAATGACACGTATTTTTAGGTCTTTACATTCCTGAGGGGCAGTTGCCGGAGCCTGGTAATTGAAGGTGATCCGTTTTCCCGGGGCAGGCCAGGGGTATAAGTTGGATATCCATTGGCTGTTGGGTTTCCAGGGGAAGCGTTCTTTACTTTCGCTTATCTGATAATTAACCAACATGAATGCTGAATCGCAAGCCTGCATATTGTTGATAAATTCTTCTGTCAGGAAGTTATTGACCGGCTGTCCGGTCAGGCCTCCGACAGGATATTCTTTTCCGTTGATGACAAGTAAGGCTTCGGGACGGACGGCACGCAGCTCGTTTTGCCCGGTCATCAGGTTGTCAAGGGCGATGGTCGCTGCATTGGGGGCAAGCAGGAATGTACGGCGAAGGAGGCCGTTCGTTAATTCGAGACGTTTCCCTTCATGGGTTGTTTGTGCTGTCGATTTGTAAGGGGAACCGTCTATTAGCCAATCCTGGGCGGATAAACTGAATGTAGAGAGAAGAAATAGAAATACTAGAAGATGTTTCATGATAAAATAAGTTTTAATAAATGATAAGGGACAAGTACATTGTCCGTAAATGTCCCTTATCGGTATATAGATTAATAACCAGTGTTCTGTGGAAAATCAGCTCCTGTATTGGAGTCGATGATTGTCTGCGGAATCGGCCATAATGCATGGTGTTCGTCTATTTGGTTGCTGTAAGAGTTGTACTTTCTTGTACGCTCTACCAGTTTACCGGTACGAACCAATGTCAGACGGCGCAATTCTTCGCCAACCAATTCACGGATGCGTTCATCCAGCAGGAAGTCCATTGTTGCTTGTGATGCTGTGATGTCCGGTGCTCCGGCACGTTTGCGGACTACGTTGATCGCTTCGGCAGCACCGCCGGAATTGTTTTGACGGATACGGGCTTCGGCCAGCAACAGATAAGTTTCTGCCAGACGGAATTTCATACGGTCTTTGTTGTTTCCTTCATAACTCGGGCTGTCATCGGTCTTTCCGTAGAAGAACTTCGTGATAACCGGATAAATGGTACATTTTGACCACGTACTTTCCGTAATAGGCGCTTCCTTGCCCAGCAATTCCGGTGTTTCCGGGTTGTTATAATACCAGTGTCTTTTGATATTATATTTTGAATTACGAATATCATTTACCGGATAAAAACCTTCATCATCGATCCACCATTTGAATGGAACGATCTGTGCCAGACCACGTCCACCCAATGAGTCACATAATGTGAAACCTGTTTCGTTCCAGTATTTGGGAACCCATGCACGTTTTGTCCAGTCTTCGTATTTACCGCCACCGCCGGTCGTGTTGTATTCCAACTGCATCACCCAGATAGATTCCTTGTTTCCCGAAGTACGGTTCTGATTGTATTCGGTGAACATATCGGAGAACGGGTCGCCCGGCAGGTCTTTCTGTGCACCGAAACGTGTAGTCATCAACTGGAAATAACCGGAGTTGATCACCTGTTGGGCAGCTTCTTCCGCCTTGGCGTATTCTCCGGCCAGCAGATACATTTCCGAAAGCAGATGGAGAGCCGGCCATTTGGTCAGTTTACCCGCTTCCACATTATCCGGATTTTCCGGCAGGTTCTCAGCAGCGAACTTCAGGTCGTCGATAATATGTCCGAGCACTTCTGCTTTCGGGGTCCGGGTAAAATCGATACGGAATTGTCCTTCGATCGTTTCTACATAAGGTACATCTCCATAGAGGTACACCAGATAGCGATAAGCATATGCACGGAAGAAACGGGCTTCCGCCTGGAAACCGACCTTATCGGTGGGGGCATTCCAGTTCTCGTTCTTGTCAGCGTAGGTCAGCAACTCGTTTACGTTAGCGATCAGGCCGTACGACCATTTCCAGTAGTTTTCGACGAACGTCGTAGAAGAGGTGTAAGACAGGTTTTCGAACGGAAGCAAAGATCCGTCTTTATGACCGGTATAGACAATATCGGTTGCTACCTGGAACGCTTCGTAAGGACAAGCCTGGCCCAGGGATGCGGTTCCGCCTCCCCATGTATTGAACTCGGAACGGGCCCAGCCGTAGAGTCCGTTAACACCCACCTGAAAGCCGTATGTGCTGGTGTATGTGTTATCCGGAGCTAATTCTTTTTTTAGATCTTCATCTAAAAAATCGGAACAGGATGTTCCTGAAAGTAATACAAGTGTTGCTGCGGCAACTTTCAATATATTTTTCATATCTGTATTCATTTAATGATTAGAAAGTAAGATTTAAACCTAACATGTATGAACGGGCAGTCGGATAGGTGTAAATGATGTTGGCATTCGTATCCGTACCGTCGAAGTTCAATGCGTTCTTCACGTTGCTGAATGTGCATACATTATTTATACTTGCATTTATATTCAGTGCGGCGATACCAGCCTTGCTCAACAGGGATTGCGGGATATTGTAACCTAATGTGATGTTTTTCAACTGAACATAATTCATCTTTTTATAGAATGTATGTTTATCGTAAGGCACATAACCCGGTGAGGTCATTTCGTTGGTCGGATTTTCCGGAGTCCAGTAGTCCATACCGTCGATATAGTTGTATCCCAGGGACCAACGTTCAAAGTTGTAATCCTGCATTTCCTTCGTTACGCCGAATACGCCGTTAAACAGGAACGAGAATGTGAAATCCTTGTAGTTGATAGTATTACCCAAAGACATCGTGAAGCTAGGCAGTTTCGAACCGATAATCATTTTATCCTTTGCCGTGATTTTGCCGTCGCCGTCCCGGTCTTCCAGTTTAGCTGAACCCGGAGCTGCTCCTTTCTGATATTCTTCGCCATCTTCATTCAGGTATTTCTTCTGTGCAGCATCCCAGGCAATTGTATGGCCGTTCAACTCGAAACGGTCGTTTTCCTGCCAGGTACCCATTACGTTGTAGTCGTAATGAACTTTTACCGGTTCGCCGATAAACCATTTATTGGTCAGGTCGTCATTGCCGTCACCACGCAGTTCGACAATCTTGTCACGATTCAGTGCGAAGTTGAAAGTCGATCCCCAGCGGAAGTCTTTTGTTTCTACATTTACCGAGTTCAATGTGATTTCAACCCCTTTGTTGCGGGTTTTACCCACGTTGTCCATGATGGAGTTGTAACCGTTCATGATAGGCACGGTACGTTTCATCAACAGGTCGGATGTGTTGGAAACATAGAAGTCGATGTTACCGGACAGGCGGTTGTTCAGGAAACTGAAGTCGATACCGGCATTGACAGTACGGGTTGTTTCCCATTTCAGGTTCGGGTTACCTACGCCGTCGTAAGGCAGGAAAGCTCCGTTCACAGCCGTACCCTTATCTCCGTAGAGGTAGGTTGTCAGCGATAGGCGGTCCAGTGTCTGGTAAGCCTTGATTGCCTGGTTACCGTTGGATCCCCATGACAGACGAAGTTTTAACATGCTCAATACATCGGCAGTACTTTCCATGAAACTTTCCTGCGAAATATTCCAGGCTGCTGCTACCGACGGGAAGAAAGCATATTTATTGTTTTCGCCAAAAGCCGAGTAACCGTCGGAACGGCCGGTAACTGTCAGTAAATATTTGTTGGCATAGTTGTAGTTGACACGTAACATATAAGATAACATCGCTGTCTCGGTCAGTTCCGATTTCAGCGTCTTGTTCTCTTCTGCACCGGCCATGTTATGATATTCCGAATCGTCGTTAACGAAACTGGTACCGGATTGTTCCGACTTTTGCAGGTTGGTCTGTTGCAAGCTGAACAGGGCTGTCGCATCGATTTTATGCAAGCCGAACTCACGGTTGTATTTCAACAGGTTTTCCCAGGTGTAATCCCAATAATGTTCGTTTACAATTTTAGCCGAACCGTTCTGGGCACGTCCTGTCAGTGTATTACGTCCATAGTATTCACCTTCGAATTTAGAACGGTAGTTATAACCGAAGTTGGTGCGGAAAGACAAGCCTTTCACCGGTAGCATGGCATCTGCAAATGTGGAGATGAAAATGTTACGCGATGTTTTGTCGCTGGTCGCATTCGCATTGGCGAACGGGTTCGGGTGTAATGTTTCATCCATCGGATAGTCGCGCAGAGAACCGTCGGTGTTATACATTTTTCCGTAGGGAGACTGGAGCATCGCGTCGCTGATACTGGCTTGTATGCCGCCATATTCCTTTTGGACAGCCTGCGTTCCCATACCGATAGTCAACCAGGAGCCTAACTTTTGGGTGATATTCAGGGAGATGTTCGTACGTTTAACGCCGGTATCTTTAACAACTCCTTCCTGATTCAGGCGGGAGATAGATGCCATATAAGTCGTTGCATCCGTACCTCCGGAAATGCTGATCTGATGGCTGTTGGTCAGTGCTGTACGGAAGATCATGTCCTGCCAGTCCGTTTCTATGCCATTCTGGTAGTTTTCTTTTTCAATCGCTCTTAATACGTCATCGACAGTCGGGTTTTCAATGCCTTTCCATACTGCATACTGCGCTTGCAGATACTTGATGTAATCCGTACCGTTCATCATATTGATATGACGTTCCGGCTGTGAGAAACCGATCTGACCTTTGTAGGAAACAGAGGCGGCGCCTTTCTTCCCTTTTTTAGTCTGGATCAGGATAACACCGTTAGAACCACGTGAACCGTAGATAGCTGCCGAAGAGGCATCTTTCAGGACAGACATGTTTTCAATGATGTTCGGGTCGATGTCACCCAGCGAACCGCTGTAAGGGATACCGTCCAATACAACCAACGGAGCGTTGTCGGCAGTCAGCGAGTTTTCACCACGAACACGCAGTGTCTGGTCTTCAGTCGGACTGGCTTTACTTGTCGTGATGTTCAGACCTGCTACCTGTCCGGCAAGTTTGTCCAACAGGTTGTTGGTTGTTACCATCTGGAGTTTTTCTTCTCCTATGGCAACAATACCTCCGGTAAGGTCAGACTTTTTCTGTGAACCGTAACCGATAACAACAACATCTTCCAGACCAATAGCATCATCTTTCATAACAATGTTCAATGTTTTAGCTCCCGCTACTTTAATCTCTTGCGTCTGACAACCGATGTAAGAAATTACCAGGGTTGCGTTTTGAGGCGCATCAAGAGAGAAATTACCATCTACATCAGTAATGGTACCGATAGTAGTACCTTTTACCAATACGTTTGCTCCGATAATCGGAAATTTGTCGGTTTCTCCAATAACAGTACCAGTTATTCTGACATCTTGTGCAAATACTTGCACGGATAAAGATGTAAGAAGAATGATTAACAAAGAAAGAAATCTGTTCTTTCTCCCTGCTGCCTTCCTCTTTTGAGGAGGGAGGGCGTTGTAAGATTTGTTCATACTCGTAATAATTTAAGTAATAAAAATAAAGTTGTGTCACTAATTTTTTGTCAAAAGAATAAAAAGCAGGTTTGGTGTGTGGGCAAAAACGTCCCAAAAGGGTGTATTTTTGTCTCAATAAGCTAAAAAACATGTATTTCGCATGGTTTTATTTGTTAAATTTATACATCTCGCAGGCAGCCATCAGGAAAGCTCCGGTTCCGTATAGTTCCGTCATCTCGCGGGTCACTTTTCGCGGGTCGGCTCCGACCGGTTGTACCCAACCCAGTTTGCCGTCCGGTTCAACCGCAGAAACGAGTGCATTCCATCCTTTTTGAATAACCGGAAGGTATTTGTCGGCCGGGAGGTATCCCTGGTTGACACCGTAAGCCAGTCCGTAAACGATAAATCCGGTGGCGCTTGTTTCGGGTGAAGGATAGCTGTCCGGGTCGAGGAGGCTGGCGTGCCAGAAACCGTCTTTGTTTTGCAGATTGGCGAGGCTTTCGCTTAACTCCTTGAATAATTGGAGATAGAAAGGACGGTATTCGGTATCTTCGGCCGGAAGTGTTTTTAATATTTCAGCCAGTCCGCCGATAACCCAACCGTTACCGCGTCCCCAGAATACCTTTTTCCCGTTGGCTTCCTGCTGGCCGAAATAACGGCTGTCGCGGAAGAATAGTTTGTCGTCGGTATCATACAGATGGTTGTAGGTCGCTTTGAATTCAGCGTCGGCAAATAGCATGTATTTTTTATTTCCGGTGAGTGTGTACAGCCGGGTATAGACAGCCGGAGCCATAAATAGGGCGTCGCACCATGACCATCTTTCGTAGGAAAGCGGTTTGCTATAGTCAATATCCAGACCGCCATTGGACGGGTTGTTGATTACCCAGTCGATACGTGCCGTAGTGGGAAGGAGCATTTTCTCTTCCTTATACTTATTATACATATCGATATAAGTTTGCGAAACACAAACATCATCGGCATGGTACATACGGTCGGCTACCTGCCAGTGCTGGCGGTTGAATACTTTTTTCAGCCAGTCGAAATACTGGTTGTCACCGCTGAGTTCCGCCCAGTCGAACATTCCCATATAAAGGGCACCTGCTATCCAGCCTTTCGGCTCTTTGACGGCATATTTGTTATTAGGGAACTCCTTGATCTGCCAGTCGGCCACCTTCCGGGCAATGGAGAGGATTTCCTGCTTGTCTGGCGTAGCCGTGTTTTGTTCTGTAAAGGGAACGGGTGCCGGTTGTGCGATCAGATTTCCGGGCAACAAAGTGGCGGCGCTGAGACTAGCCAGGGCAGCCATGTGTTTTAATGACATTGAATACATAGGTTCTTCTATTAAAATTAACAACGCCAAAAGAATAAAAGAACCTGTTTCCGGATAAGTACAATTATCCCAAAAGAGAGTATAAATGTCTCAGGCTGCTGATAAGCAGAATTACTATGCCGTTTTATTTACTTTCCTGGTATTCGGTAGGCGACATTCCGTATACCGCTTTGAAGCTCCGGGCGAAATAAGAACGGCTGCTGAAGCCGATATGCTGGGCTACTTCAGAAACATTCATGTTCGATTCTTTAAGTAGTTTGGCTCCGGCTTCCAGGCGTATGTTCTTGATAAGTTCGATAGGAGATAAGCCTGTAACGGCTTTTACCTTCCGGTAAAAGTTTGCCCGGCTCATACCCAGCGCCTGGTAGATGACGGAGACGTCCAGTTCCTGATTGGATATATTGGCTTTTACGATTTCTATATACCGGTTGAGGAAGTCGTTGTCTTCTTCCGGCTTTTCTACACCGAGCTGTTTTAAAGTCAAAGATTCTCCGTATAGATTCTTCATTTTCTCCCGGAGTGAGAGGATGTTCTTTATACGGGCTTTCAGCAAGGAGACATGGAACGGTTTGACGATATAGTCGTCCGCACCGGCCTCCAGTCCTTCTTCGATTTGAGAAACCATCGACTTGGCTGTTAATAAGATTACCGGGATATGGCAGAAGTTCTGATCTTCTTTGATCCTCCGGCATAGCTCCAGTCCGTTCATTTCCGGCATCATGACATCGCTGATAACGATATGAGGATAAGTCTTGTCTATCTGTTCAAGGGCGTCTTTGCCGTTGATAGCTTTCATGACAATGTAATCGTGCTGGAGTTGTTGTTCTAGATATTCCAGTACTTCCTGGTTGTCGTCTACCAACAATATGATTTGTTTATTGCGGGTTTCCGTTTCTTCAACCAGCAAAGCTACCTTTTTACTGATTTCCGATGGGCGTGATGCAGGGACTTCGTCTGTCTGCACTTTCTGTTTTTCCGTATCCGGCAAGAGTATCATGAAATGAGTTCCTTCTCCTTCGATGCTTTCCGCCCAGATACATCCCTGGTGTTGCTGGACGATGGAACGGGTTAGACTGAGTCCGATACCGGTGCCGGAGACTTGCTTATAAATATCTCCTTTCGCCCGGTAAAACGGTTCGAATATTTTTTCTGCATCTTTTTGATTGAATCCTTTTCCGGTATCCGTAATTTCGATGAAAAGATAACTGTTTTCAATTAGTATCGATGCTTCGTCTTCAGGAAAAACCGGTAAGCCTTCGCAGTCATTTTGTGCTATCTGTCGGATCGTGATGGTAATCTGCCCTCCGGAAGGAGTGAATTTGAAAGCGTTGGACAACAGGTTGAAAAAGACTTTTTCGATTTCTGCTTCGTCATAGCAGGTAAAGAATGATTCCGGTAACTTGTTTTCTAATCTGAAAGTGATTTCCCGGTTGGTTGCCATACTTTCGAATGAACAATACATTTCGTTCATAAAGGCAGAGAAATTAAACCGGGTCTTTTGAAGGATCGTCTTGCCGGCCTCATATTTCTGGATATCCATCAGGTTATTTACCAACAGCAGCATCCGGCCCGTATTTTTTTTAATTAGTTGCAGAGCGTCTTTTACTTCGGGTGAGAAAGTTACCCGTTGGAGAAGATCGTTCAGCGGATTGATGATTAATGTGAGGGGAGTTCTTAACTCATGGGAAAAGTTGGTGAACATCCGCATGCGTTCTTCATGCAGTTCGTTCATTCGTTCCTGTTCCAGTTGTCTGTATTTTTCCTCCCGTTCCCGTTCGTGTTTACGATGTTGCCAACGGATAATTAGCGTAATAATTAACGATAAGATACACAGGTAGAGTGAATAAGCCCACCATGTTTTGTAAAAAGGAGGGTTTACGGTAATATGTAATACCGCTTCTTCCGGATTCCAGACGCCGTCGTTATTTGCCGCTTTTACGCGGAAGGTATATTTACCGGGTGACAGATTACTATAGTAAGCCTCCCGGCGGTTACCGATATTATGCCAGTTATGGTCGGCCCCTTCCATCATATAAGCATATGAGTTGTCTTCGGAGTGGATAAAGTTGAGGGCTGAATAGCGGATGGTGATATTACCCTGGCTGGCTTTTAACGTGATGTTGTTATTATATTGCAAAGGCAATAACTCCTGGTAAGTCGGCAGGCCTTCTGGGTCTTCCTGGCTGTTTATCAGTAGTGAGGTGACATAGACAGGAGGTCTGTTCGGATTTGTTATTACTTTTTGCGGGTTGATGGCCAGGGTACCCTGGTTCCCCGGGAAATAGAGGGTACCGTCGTTTGATACACAATTGTTTGCATATAATGAGTATTCCTGTGTCGGGCTGTCGACCGGTTTTACCAGCTCGAATTTGTTTTCAGGGCGGTTCAACTTATATAATTCTTTACCGGTAACGACCCATATATCTCCGTTTTTATCGATCGAAAGTGAATTGATGTAACTTTCTGATAACCCGTTTTCTTTCTGGTAGTTTTGTATCAGATTCAGGTTGCTGTCGAGGCGGAACAGACCTCCTTTCGTAGTGGCTATCCAAATGAATTGGTTGTCATCTTTCAAGGCTCCCGATATACTTCCCAGCCGTTTTCTCTTATCGCCGTTCTGGAGCAGGGAGGTAAGGTCGGTAGCCGTTTCCTTGTTCATGTCGTACACAAAAACACTGTCGGATATTGCTCCGAATAAGAAAACGTCCGGTTCCAGTTCTTTAATCAGGCACATTCCCCTGAATTGTTTTTTATGACCGTTTACATTAAAATAACTCGTTGTTTTTTCTTTATCGGCCATGACGGTTTGATCAGGGGTGTTGGTCGGTATCCACAGCCGTTGTTTGCTGTCTATATATAATGTATTGATGTCATTATATTTATAATCATGTATTTTTTTGTACTGTTTGTCCCGGATGGAAAAGAGATAGACCGAGCCGAAGTGGGTGGAACATAGAATGGAATCTCCTTGTATCAATATGGATTTAAGGATATTTATTTCATAATTTCCGGCCTGTAAAGGCTTGATAGGGTAGAGTTTTTGTTCTTCGGTGCGCGGATTATAGTAAAGTAATCCGGCTCCTTCCGTTGCGAACCACATATTTCCGTTGCTGTCTTCTCGTCCTTGTCCAATAATACCGGCAAAAGAGTTGGTGGTGATAAAGGAAGCAGGCCTGTAAAAGGGACTGTGATAATTGACTCCGGCCGAGTAGGTCCCTACCCATAATGTCTGGTCACGGTCGATCAGCATGCTATGGATGGAATAATGGCTGAGTGCTCCTTTTGCCTTCATATCCATATTGATCGGAGTGATAATCATGTTTTGGGTGTTCAGTATATTCAGTCCTCTGAAAGTCCCAATTAAGATAGAGTCCTTGCTTAATACGGTGAGATGGCGGACTGAATTATTGTTTAACCCCGAATTATCCGTGTTTAAACGGGTGAAAGTTTGCTCCTTTTTATTGTAGAGGCACAATCCGTTTTCATTGGTACCAATGAAAACAGTATTACCGGGACCCGGTAATAAGGCCGATATTGTACTGATGGGTAATGTTTGCTGATTATTAGAACTGTCCGGTAAATAATGTTTCTTCAGCTTCCAGCCGGAAGTGAAAATGTACAGTCCTTTATCTTCTGTTCCGATGAAAATATCTCCGGCATTATCTTGTGCAATAGAATGGATCGGTGATTCCATTTCTGTCAGATAGGGCATTTCCTCTACCGTTTTGTCAGAATTGCATTTTAATATGCTCCGTGTGGTGAAAGCATATAACTCACCGTCTGCATGGCGGAGAAAGTTATTGACAGCATTCGTTGTTATCTGTGGATTGATGGCCTGCGGATAGAAGCGGGAAATCTGCTGTGTCTTGTAATCGATGCAATTGACTCCGTTGGAAGTCCCTATCCATATATTTTTGTTTTTGTCTTCACTTATTTTACGGATATAATTGTCACTGATCGATGCCGGGTTATTTACTTCGTTCTGGTATACTTTAAATTCATAACCATCGTAACGGTTTGCTCCGTTACGTGTCCCGAACCATATGTATCCTTCCGAATCCTGAAATATACTGAGAATAGATACCTGCGAAAGCCCGTCTTCAACTCCGAGATGGGAAAAAAAGAAAGGATTTTCGTTTTCTGCATATCCGGAAAAGCAATGAATCAATAAAATTATATATATAAGTATCTGTTTTTGTATTTTCGCCATATTTTCAACATGTGGTTTAAAAACTGATTGTTTTTATATTTACAAAGGTAATAAATAAAGGTGTATTTGCCGAAATAGAGACAATCTTAATCGGTAATGAGATGATTTTATTACTGAAAAAAAGAATGCCGGGGTATATTTGCAATTCATTCAATTAACAAATCATGAATAAACGAGTATTAAGTTTAACCTTATTATTAGCCTGTCTGGGATTAATGACCATGCAGGCGGAAGGCCGGAAAGTCGAATCATTTAATTCCGGCTGGTCATTTAAAAAAGCTCCGGCGGAAAAGGAACTGGCTATCAATGCCCCAAAATGGGATAAGGGATGGTCGGAAGTTGAAATCCCTCATACCTGGAATGCAAAAGATATGCAGGTACAGGCCAATAGTTTTTATGAAGGGGCGGCTTATTATAAAAAACAATATTTCTTCCCGACTGAACTGAAAGATAAACGTGTCTTTTTACGGTTTGAGGGAGTCGGCTCCTGTGCAGAAGTTTTTGTGAACGGCATGCTGGCTACTTCCCATAAAGGCGGATATTCTGCTTTTGCCTGTGAGATCAGTCCGCTATTGAAGGCTGGAGAGGAGAATGAGATTATCGTGAAAGCGGATAATAAATCACGTCCCGATGTGATCCCTGTTAATCATAATTTGTTTGGCGTATATGGCGGTATCTATCGTCCGGTGTGGCTGGTTGTCACTGAACCGTATAATATAAGTGTGACCGATTGTGCATCTCCCGGTGTTTATATCACCCAGAAGAATGTATCGAAGAAACAGGCAGATGTAAAAGTGAAGGTAAAGCTCGACAACGGAACTCTGCAACCCGCTCCTGTTACTTTGCAGAATACGATTTACGATCAGGAAGGAAAGCAGGTGGCTACTCATAGCCAGTCTTTCGAACTGTCGGCACAAGGTGAGCAGGCCTATGAATCTTCTTTTACGATAAAGAAACCGACTTTGTGGCAGGGACGTGAAAATCCTTATCTGTATAAGGTTGTCAGCCGCTTGATTAAAGACGGACTGGTGATTGATGAAATGGTACAGCCGTTGGGGTTGCGTAAATATGAAATTGTTGCCGGCAAAGGTTTCTATCTGAATGGTGAGAAATATCCGATGTATGGTGTTACCCGTCATCAGGACTGGTGGGGGCTGGGAAGTGCCTTGAAGAACGAAAACCATGATTTCGACCTGGCTACGATTATGGATGTCGGTGCGACAACCGTTCGTTTTGCCCACTATCAGCAATCCGATTATCTGTATTCTCGTTGTGACAGTCTGGGGTTGATTATTTGGGCGGAGATACCGTTTGTAAACCGTGTGACCGGGCAGGAAGCGGAGAATTGCCGTAACCAGTTGCGTGAAATGATCCGCCAGAGCTTCAATCATCCTTCTATCTATGTGTGGGGATTGCATAATGAGGTATATCAGCCGCACCAATATACAAAAGAACTGACCCAGTCTTTGCATGACCTGGCTAAAACGGAAGACCCGGACCGTTATACGGTTTCGGTGAACGGATACGGACATATGGAGCATCCGGTTAACCTGGTTGCCGATATTCAGGGTATGAACCGCTATTTCGGTTGGTATGAAAAGAAAATACAGGATATCAAACCCTGGGTGGAGAATTTGGAGAAAGAATATCCGCATCAGAAACTGATGCTGACCGAATATGGTGCAGATGCCAACCTGAACCATCAGACGGAGTATCTGGGAGATGCGCTGAATTGGACGAAAGAGTTCTATCCCGAAACATTCGCTACCAAAACGCACGAATATCAGTGGAGTGTGATCGCTGCCCATCCGTATATCATTGCTTCTTATCTTTGGAATACGTTTGATTTCTGTGCTCCGATGTGGGTGCGTGGCGGTGTTCCGGCACGTAATATGAAAGGTCTGGTAACATTCGACCGTAAAATAAAGAAAGATTCTTATTTCTGGTACAAGGCAAACTGGAGCAAAGAACCTGTACTGTATCTGACTCAACGTCGTAACTGGGACCGTGAGAAAAAGGAAACGTCTGTGACTGTTTATTCAAATATCGGTACGCCGAAAGTGTATCTGAACGGAAAGGAACTGACCGGTATCCGTGAAGGTTATACGCCCGTACATTATATTATAGATAACATTACGCTCGATATGGGCAAAAATATCGTAAAGACGGTTGTTGTGAAAAACGGCAAGACGTACGAGGATGAAATCGAGTGGGTATATAATGGCGAGAAGAAACGTGATTCGGACCAGTCGGTGAACAAGGAAGAACATGCCGGATTCTGATCTCTCTCTGAACTAAACGATAAATGAAACTCCCGGTGTTTCCTGTCAGACGGCAGGATAGCACCGGGAGTCTTTTTTACCATCCGTTATAGCGCATTTGTTTCTTATTGAATTTGTCTTTGGGCTTTTCAATGCCTGTCGGATAGCCTACCGGAATGACAGTCAGCGGAACGATGTGTTCCGGTAAGTGTAAAGCCTCCCGAACTACTTTCGTCCGTTCAGGATACGGATAAGCTGCTGTCCAGACGGCTCCCAGTCCCAAAGATTCGGCTGCCAGTAATACGTTTTGTGCGGCAGCGGAACAGTCCAGTTGCCAGGCGTTATTGGATTTCGCTGTATCTCCGCAAACGATAATAGCTTGCTTGGTCTCTTTTAACATACGAGCCAGAGGGAGTCCGTCTCCCATTGTATCCAGAATGTCCCGGTCTGTTACGATGATAAATTCCCATGGACGGCGGTCTCTGGAAGAAGGGGCGGCCATTCCTGCACGTACCAGTGTCTCCAGTTTCTCTTTTTCAACCGGACGTTCAGTGTATTTGCGTACGCTTTTGCGGTTGAAGATTGTCTCCAATGTTTCATTAACCTCTTTATTGTCTTTAGATTCCGTATTGTTATTACAGGCAATCAAAGCAGATAATAATACGATAAAAGAATATTTCCATTTCATATTGCAAACATACGAATTGATTTGGAAAAAATCCGGAATCGAATCATATTATTACTACCTTTGTAAATCACGTTAATAGTTCATATTATGTCAACCAATTCAATAAACAGACGTCGGGAAGATCTGATAAAACAGATCAGCCAGATAGAAGATGAGGAGTTGCTGATTTCTTTGGAAGATCAGATTTTTACTTATCTGCAAGAAGGACAGGTTCAGTTTGCATGTCCTGAAAGTATGCAGATACATTCAGTAGAACATTTCCGTAGTTTGATCGATCAGGTTTTGGAGGATGACCGAAACGGAAGGATGTTGGATGGTGAAGAAGTTTTTGCTGAATTGGATAAAGAATTCGGGTTGGATACATGAAAAGATTAAAGTTTATTATGTCTCCTTTAGCAAAAAGACAATTACATGATGTAAAAGTCTTTAACCATAAATTGCATGGAAAGAAGGTCGCAGATCTGATTTATTCTTCTATAAAAGAAAATATTAGAACTTTGACTTATTTTCCGGGATTAGGTTATGTGGAACCTTCATTACTGGATTTCTCTCAGTGTTTTCGTTCCTTTTTGTAACATCCCAATATTAAGATCGTTTATTGGGTTGAATACAATGTTGTAAAAATAGCTATGCTCTTTGATACTCGTCAGGAGCCGGAAAAGTTACGTTATACAATAGAACATACTTCCGATTGGGTTTGTGAAGAGATAGAACCTTACGGTTGAATTATTTCTGACATTCGAAGCAATAATAAATACTTCCTCCTAAATAATTTTCCTTCCGTATATTTTCTCCGCAGACCGGACATGGTTTTCCGACGGTATTTTTAGATAAAATGGGAATATAACCTCCTTTCTTACCGAACAGGTCGGTTTCAGAATTGCGGCCGCCGGCTAGATAAATATCCTGAAGCGTATCTTTAACGCAATGAAACAAAGTGTCTTTCTGTTTATCCGATAATGTGCTGATGCGTGTTTTAGGATGGATACGAGCCTTGAAGAGAATATCCTGTAAAACACCGTTTCCCAGACCTGGAATTGTTTGTTCGGTAGCCAGAAATGCTTTGGCTGTTTTCTTTTGTTTTTCTTCGCTGTTTATCAGGCTCAGGAAATAGGTTTTGTTGAAAGCATCGGAAAGAACCTGCGGTTTGCTTCGTGCCCCATCACGATAGGAGGAAAAATTGCATTCAAAAGAATCAGCCGGGAAACACCAGATTCCGCCGTACATTCGGGCAGAACCCATGATACAACTTTCATCCTCGAAGGCAATCAGTAACTGATGTTTTTCCGGCAGCTTTTTTCCGGGAGCATAATAACAAATATTCATCCCGTCTCCGAAAAGTAACCGTACATCCTCGATTTCCACTTCAACCAACCCTCCGTAAGCATGTGCTTTTCCGACAGTTTTATGGAGTAACTTATCACTGTAACCGACAGGGTCTCCATAATACCAGACAAATTTATGCGGGGTATATCCGGCACTGACAAAAGAGATTCTCTTTCCTTTAATCGTTTGATTTAATTGTTCCGATAGGATTAGGGCTTCCGGTGCTTCTATCATTTTTAATAGGTTAATTTGTTATATATGATTTTTATAGTGTAAATATACGAATATATCTATAACTATTGCCCCATCTGCCTGTACGTTTCTATTTGGGATTTACAGATTTCTTCGGTAATATCGCGCAACCTTTCCACTTTAGGAAATAATGCTTCTATCTCCTCCTTGGTGACAACGAATTTAGAATTATACCTTGCTTCTACATAGGCCAGGCGGAGTAGTTCAAATAATCGTTTTTCTTCCTTCGGCTTTCGGGGAAAGATTTTCTGTAATTCGGGCGAATATTTATGGGTTGCACCTAACAGTTTTGACAGGTTGTGTTGCTTGCTGTTTTTCAGGGTATGAACTAAACGCAATGCATAGAAATAATTCTCACAGGCTTGATGTAAATCGAAAGAAGCTAAATTATATCTTCCTTTTTCATAATCAAAAGAAGCGTGATCGATGAAATAACCAGCCTTTTCAAACTTCTCGTTAAAATACTCTTGTGACTGTTGCGTGATCTCCTGAAAGTTCAGCTTCCGGGGACGTTCCAGTTTATAATTTCCACTGTCGTATAACATAATCCCTTGTTTTTGGATGCTGGTATAGAAATATCTTCCTTCCGACAGGTCGGAGTTCAATTTCTCTATATCGTCGTTGATAAATTGAATAGGAACCTGGTTGTCGGGACGTTTATAATATTTGTCGTCCACAGTGTCCAGTAGATGTCCTACTTCACGAACGTCTTCATTGCTGGTAACTACCAACAGATCGTAGTCGCTCATAAAAGAAGTGAGGATGCCAAATTCATCCCGTTCGTCATATTCCACAAATGTTCCCCTGGCGTAACTTCCGTACAGGATAATCATTTCGCAATGGGGCACTCTTTCCAGTATCAGAGTGACGATCTGTTGCAAATCGTTTTTTGCATAATCAGGTAAGTGGGAATAAGACGTTTTCATTTAGCATTCCAATTTTTATGTTATACATCGGTAAAGATACATGATTTTTCCGTTTCTTATTCCCACTATTGATATTTGTGTGTTTTGTGATGAGGTGTTGTTGCGGAACAGTTTTCTCCACCAGAGGAGAAAGTTGCCGGTGAATTTAAAATAAATTACTTTTCCTTTTGATGTTACCGTTTGGTAACTTAGTTTTGTTGCCGAGTGGTAACAAAGATATAAAGTATGGAAAAAGAAGTAGTAAGAACAAATAAAAACAGAGAGTTGACAGAGTTGGCTCTGTTGAAGGCTGTGGATGACCTGATAGAAGAAGATGGTTTCGAAAATCTGGGAATTAATGCGGTTGCGGCCAAAGCCGGATTATCCAAAATGCTGATTTATCGTTATTTTGAATCGCTGGACGGATTGATTGTTGCTTATATCGAACGGAATGATTACTGGATTAATCTGGAACCGGAACTGCCGGAAGTGGAGCACTTGGGTGAGTTTGTCAAGAAACTGTTTCGTGACCAAATCACGATGTTGCGTAACAGCTATACGCTGAGGCGGTTGTATCGTTGGGAACTTTCGGCCAAGAATAAAGTAATCAAAGAACTGCGTGAGAGGAGGGAGGCGAAGGGTATCTGGCTGATTGATGCTGTCAGCCGGTTGACGGACTGGCCGAAAGCGGATATTGCCGTTATAGCGACGGTTCTCACATCTTCTATCACTTATCTGGTTATGCTGGAAGAGAATTGTCCGGTCTACAACGGCTTCAAATTGCAGAGTGAGACCGGCTGGGAGGAATTGGAAAAAGGTATAGACCTGTTGATTGATAATTGGATTAAAAATTATAGAAATGCATAAGTATGGTATTATTTTAGGAGCTTGTATGGCACTGTTGGCCTGCTGCTCCTGTAACAACGATTTGGTTGAGTATAAGAGTAATGACTTAAAGATTACCTTGCAGAAAGGCGAATCATGGTTGCACGATTTTCCCTTGTTTTTAGGAATCAGTAGAAAGAATCCTCCCCAGATAGCAATCTGGTTGGAAGATAAGGATGGAAATTATCTGTCGACTGTCTATGTGACGCATAAGATTGCGACTCAAAGCTGGCTGATGGCCGGTAAGAACAGAAGGAAAGAAGCATTGCCGCATTGGTGTTATTCCCGTGGGGTAAAATATGACGACGGTCTTTATCTGCCGACTAAAAAGGAACCTTTCACCGACGGTCTGACCGGCGCTACGCCGCATTCCGGATTCGATGTGAAGATGCAACCGGCAGACGGTCTGAAGCAGTTCCGTATAAAAATAGAAATCAACCATTCGACCGATTTTAATGAGAGTTATCCCAAATCGGCTCAGGAGGGAGATGATAATTATTCGGGAGGAAAAGAAGGGAGCGGACAACCGGCTGTTGTTTATGCCGCAGATATCGACCTGACATCCGGCGTTACATCGTATGTCGCCAGCCTTATCGGCCATAGTTCGCCTGACGGAAGCAATGGGCAACTATATACGGATACTTCCACCCTGACTTCCGCTTTGAAGATTGTCGAACAAATAACCATAACGATTCAGCCATGAAACAATATCTATTTATCATGCTTTTCTTTCTGATACCGTTTTTTTCGAAAGGGCAGAGGGAATGTAACCCTGTCCGGTATCAGGTAACCGTCAGTACGGGTATCCCAATGAGCACTCCTTCGACAGTCCCTTTCGCATTGGAAGGCAGGGCGTTGTATTCTTTCAGTAGCCGCTTTGCTGCCGGGGTGGGGACCGGTTTTTCCCTTTATGATAAGGAAGCACTGATTCCTTTGACGGGAAACCTACAATTCAACCTGTTGAAACCGGGCAGGTTCACTCCGTATCTGGATTGCGCGGCCGGCTATTCTTTTGCACCGACAAGTAAAGTGGACGGAGGATTTTATTTGTTCCCGTCTGTGGGTATCCGGATGAACTTATTGTCTGATAAGGAGATGTTGTTTTCCCTGGGATACGGATTGCAGGATTTAAAGCGCTTACAAGAATATTCAACCCCTTATCTTGATTCTTCCTATGAAGAATCGTTGAGTTTTCATAGCCTCTCCTTTAAGCTGGGGATTGTTTTTTGAACTTTATTAAACTCGTTTTTTCCGAAAAGAAGAAAAACAAACGTACCTTTGTTGTGTTATTACTAACGATAACAGCAAAGATTTATGAGAAAAAGAAACAATTGGCAACTTATCAAAGGTCAGCCACTTACCGAATTGGATAAAAAGATTCTCAACCTCCAGAATAAAGGTCATTTGGTACCTTCCCGGAAATTGATTAAAACAGAAGAACAGATTGAAGGTATCCGCAGAAGCGGGGTTGTAAATTCAGGTATTCTCGATTTAGTGGGAAAAGAAATAAAAGCCGGAATGTCGACAGCCGCAATAGACAAACTGGTCTATGACTATACGGTTGACCACGGTGCTATCCCGGCCCCGCTGAATTTTGAAGGATTCCCGAAGAGCGTGTGCACTTCCGTCAATGAAGTGGTCTGCCACGGTATCCCCAGCGAAAAAGAGATATTAAAGGAGGGAGATATTATCAATGTGGATGTTTCGACAATCCTGGACGGTTATTATTCGGATGCTTCGCGAATGTTTATGATTGGCAAGGTTTCTCCTAAAGAAGAGAAACTGGTGCGTGTGGCAAAAGAGTGTCTGGAAATAGGAATGAAGGCAGCTAAGCCATTCGGTTTTGTAGGTGATATAGGTCATGCCATCCAGAAACATGCGGAAAAGAACGGTTTTTCCGTTGTCCGTGATTTGTGCGGGCATGGGGTAGGACTGGAATTTCATGAAGAACCCGAAGTAACTCATTTCGGGCGTAAGGGTACCGGCATGTTACTGGTCCCGGGAATGGTCTTTACGATTGAACCGATGATTAATATGGGTACATATCGTGTTTATATTGCCGAAGAAGATGGCTGGACGGTAATAACCGACGACGAACTTCCTTCCGCCCAATGGGAACACACATTCGTGATGCGTGAAAACGGGTTGGAAATATTATCGGACTAAACACCGGTTCAAAGATAAGGGACCTTTGAAATCAAAATAAGGGACTTTTGTACGCAAAGCATATATGTTTCGCAATCAAAGCATATATGTTTCGCAATCAAAGCATATATGTTTTGTAAGTACTAGTTATCCGAATGTTTTTCCTTGCATCTGTCGGGTTGCAAATAATCCCATTCCTGAAGTTTTCCATCCAGTAATTTGAAACGGTATAGCCCATCCTGAAGGTCTTCATATCCGAGTGTTTCCTGATAGCCTTCTGCTGTTTGTTTGACTTCGAGCCTTTTATAAGTCTTCCCCATAATGGCAATAACTTCTATTTTAGTCATTCCCAGTTCTAATTTTTGTATATTGCTATCTGCGTTCTTGGCATTATTAAAGGTTGTTCCGCAAGAAGTAAACAAGCCTATTGAAAAACAGGAGAATAATATGTATTTAATTATATTCATAACGTTTTTGTTTTAGACGGTGATAAATTGGGTGCAATATACGATAATTACATAATAAATAAGGGAAGGAAATAAAAAAAGCGATACAAATTGTATCGCTTCTGCACGGAAGGAGAGGCTCGAACTCCCGACACCTGGTTTTGGAGACCAGTGCTCTACCAACTGAGCTACTTCCGTATTGCGGGTGCAAAGGTAGGTTTTTATTTTTAATATGCAAGGCTTTTTCAGAAAAAGTGCAATTCTATTTTTACTTACCTGATAAAATCCAACGAAAAGCGAAACAACCGTCATATCTTTTTTTATCTTTGAAACCTTATAGAAAATATAATTAAATCTATACTGTGTAAATACAATCAACAAAACATGGAAAACGAATTAGAAATGAATTCGAATCTTTTAGTCGAATTCTTGCAGAAACCTTCATCTGAGTTTACAAAGGCGGATATTATTTCTTTTATCCGCGAAAAAGGAATCAAGATGGTCAATTTTATGTATCCGGCAGGAGACGGCCGTCTGAAAACATTGAATTTTGTTATTAATAATGCAGCCTATCTGAATGCAATCCTTACCTGTGGTGAGCGTGTGGACGGCTCCAGCCTGTTCTCTTTTATTGAAGCCGGCAGTAGCGACCTGTATGTAATTCCCCGCTTCCGGACAGCTTTCGTCGACCCTTTTGCCGAGTTGCCGACAATCACAATGCTTTGTTCCTTCTTTAATAAAGATGGCGAACCGTTGGAAAGTTCTCCCGAATATACCTTGCATAAGGCAAGTAAAGCCTTTACGGAAGTAACAGGCATGGAGTTTCAGGCAATGGGCGAATTGGAGTATTATGTGATAGCGGAAGAGGAAGAATTATTCCCGGCAACCGACCAGCGCGGATATCATGAATCGGGTCCGTTTGCCAAATTCAATGAATTCCGTACCCAGTGTATGCAATATATTGCCCAGGCCGGCGGACAGATTAAATATGGCCATTCCGAAGTCGGTAACTTTACATTGAACGGAAAGATATATGAGCAAAACGAAATCGAGTTTCTACCAACCAAAGTGGAAGAAGCTGCCGACCAGTTGATGATTGCCAAATGGGTAATTCGTAATCTGGCTTATAGCTATGGTCTGGATATCACATTCGCTCCTAAGATTACAGTCGGAAAAGCCGGTTCGGGTTTGCATGTTCATATGCGAATTATGAAAGACGGTAAAAACCAGATGTTGGCCGACGGTGCTTTGTCTGAAACAGCCCGTAAAGCGATTGCCGGAATGATGCAACTGGCTCCTTCGATTACTGCGTTCGGAAATACGAATCCAACCTCTTACTTCCGTTTGGTTCCTCATCAGGAAGCTCCGACAAACGTTTGCTGGGGCGACCGGAACCGTTCGGTATTGGTACGTGTCCCCTTAGGCTGGGCTGCAAAAAAAGACATGTGTGTATTGGCTAACCCCCTGGAATCGGAAAGCCATTATGATACGACACAGAAACAGACGGTTGAAATGCGTTCGCCGGATGGTTCCGCCGATTTGTATCAGTTGTTGGCTGGATTGGCTGTCGCTTGTCGTCATGGTTTTGAGATAGAAAATGCGTTGGAAATAGCCGAAAAGACTTATGTAAATGTGAATATTCACCAGGAAGAAAACAAGGCCCGTCTGGAAACTCTAGACCAGTTACCCGACAGTTGTGCTGCTTCGGCCGAACGTCTGCAAAAACAACGGGCTGTCTTTGAGAAATATAATGTGTTTAGCCCGAGTATGATAGACGGTATAATCAAAAAGTTGAAGTCTTATAACGACTTTACCCTGAGAGATGATTTGAAAAATGACCCCGAAGGAATGCTTCGATTGGTAAATACTTATTTCCATTGCGGATAATATAAAACTGAAAAATGACCGGTAGAATATTTCTCCTGATGGAGGTTTCTATCGGTTGTTTTATGTATAAATTTTTACAGAAAGATATTCACTGGAATATTTTTGTTACGTTTGCAGAAGCGAAAAGGAGATAATTTGAAAACGGGATTAGTAGATATAAAGGACCTTTTGAAAATGGTAGCTGATGATAACCGGCTGGCATTTACTCTGTTTTATGATCTGTATTATGATCAGATATTCCGTTTTGCATATTATTTTCTGAAAAATACCGAAGCATGCCGGGAGGTTGTAACCGAAGTTTTCTTTTCAATTTGGCAATCACGTCTGAAATTAAAGGATATAGAAAATATTGAGACATATTTGTTTGTAACAGTCCGCAACGAGACAACCCGTTACCAAACCCGAATGTCAAAGTCTCATTTTGTTTCTTTGGATGAAACTTCTCTCCGGCTTACAGCCCGGGAGGATGAATCTCCTGAAGATAAATTACTGGTTGAGGAGATGGAAAAAATACTGAATAGGGTTATAGATGAATTACCTGAGAAATGCCGTTTAATTTTTCTGCTGGCCAGGCAGGAAGGACTGAAACCAAAAGAAATAGCTGAGAGACTTTCAATCAAAGAAAGCACAGTCCGTGTGCAGATGAAGATTGCTGTCGATAAGATTGTAACCAACTTAAAACCTTATTTTCCGGATATTACATTTACTTTATTGCTGGCGCATATAGTATAATACAGGTGTTTTATTCTATGATCTGAAAAAATATCAAAAAAATCGTTTTTCTTTTAAACGAAATCCTTTTCTGTCTCCTCCTTAAAAGTAATAAGGGGAAAATATGGAAGAAAAAAATAATATAGATCGTGTTAATGACGGGTTGATGAATGATTTATCGGCTGAGGATCAGAAATATCTGGAACAATGGTCAGTGGTGCATCCTGATCATGAGAAGTTTCTTAGACTTCTTAACAGTATAGAGTTGTCTCCTCAGGTCATGGCTAAGGGGGAGGCGATGCGTAGCAGCATTTTATCTCTGTTGAATAGAAAAATAGACAGGTCTCTTCGTCGTAAAGTTTGGATAAAGGTTATTTCTGCGGCGGCATCAATTGCTGTTTTATTAGGTATAACCGGCTATTATTCTTTTCAGCAAGGTTATAACCGGTTAAATAGCCAGCAGATAGAGCTGTCAAACCCTTTAGGAATGAAATCAACAGTCACGTTGCCGGATGGAAGTAAAGCGATTTTGAATGCCGGTACAACATTGAGTTATCCGACTGCTTTTGTTTTGCCGGAACGGGAGGTGAGTGTACAAGGAGAAGTTTTTTTCGAAGTGGTCCATGATCGTAACCGGCCGTTTTTAGTAAAAGCGGGTGATGTTCAAGTGAAGGTATTGGGTACTAAATTCAATGTGAAAGCTTATAGTGATGATCTGCTTGTAGAGATTGCATTGACTGAAGGAAGTGTGGAGGTAGGATGGGGGAATGGAAATCGGGATCTTCGTCTGGCTCCGGGACAGTTGGCACGTTTTGATAAAAGAACCGGGGGATGTGTCAGACGGGATGTTGATCTAAATTATCACACAGCCTGGAAGGACGGCAAATTTTATTTTGATGGTCTTACATTTGAAAATATAGCCAGACTGTTGGAGAGAAACTTTAATGTACATATACATATTTCTTCGGATAAATTGAAGGATATAGCCTTTACCGGAGATTTTGTACGGGGAGAAAATCTGGAACAGATATTACATGTTATGACATTGGATAAACGTATGCGTTATAAAATAGAAGGAAACCAGGTTTATATCAGCGAGAAATAATTTATTAATCACTAAAATATCTATGCCTATGAGAAGAATAATGTAAAGAAAACCGGAAGATGCTACCAACATCTCCCGATTTAAAAAAGACTTAAGTCTGAAATCGTTAGCAACAAAATTACAAACCTAAAATCATTTACAAATATATGAAATTATCTTCAAACTATGGGCGGACTGTATCTGTCAGTCTGCTAAAAAAAGTATTTAGTATCATGAAAATAACCATAATACTATGTTTGTTAACCACATTCTGCACATTTGCATCGGTTGGTTATTCTCAAACGACTGAAATATCACTTCATTTGCAAGGAGTTACTTTGCAGGAAGCTTTAGATGAGGTGAAAAAACAAACTGAATTTTCATTCTGGTACCGGAATGAAGAGGTAAATCTTTCCAAAAAAGTCTCTGTAAAAATAGATCGTGAGAATATACAGGAAGTAATGGCTCAATTGTTATCCGGACAGGATTTGACATATGCCATCAATGAAAAGCATATTATTATATATAAGAAAAACAGTTCTGTAGAGCAACAAAAACAGGTGCAAAAGCGCATCTCTGGTATCGTGACGGATCGGAACGGGGAACCTGTCATTGGGGCTAATGTTGTGGAAAAAGGTACGACAAATGGCACAATTACAGATATGGAAGGTAAATTCTCGTTAATGGTCGATGAATACTCTACAATCCTTGTTTCTTATATAGGGTTCTTGTCGCAGGAATTTCGTGCCAAAGGAGAATCATATATAAAAATATTGTTGGAAGAGAGTAACAGGCAATTGGATGAAGTGGTTGTCATAGGTTATGGCACAGTAAAGAAATCGGATCTGACCGGATCTGTGGCGTCAGTAAAAAGTGATGCAATAATGGATCTTCCTACTAACAATATTTCACAGGCTTTGCAGGGTAGAGTACCGGGAGTACAAATTCAACAGAACTCAGGAGCTCCCGGTGCAAATATGCAGATACGAATCAGAGGAGCAAATTCTATTTCCGGCAATAATGAGCCCTTATGGATTATAAATGGTTTCCCTGGTGATCAGAGTATGATTAACTCGTCGGATATAGAAAGTGTAGAGGTTCTGAAAGATGCATCGGCAACAGCAATTTATGGTTCCCGTGGTGCAAACGGGGTTATTATTGTAACAACCAAACAGGCAAAAGAAGGGAGGGTTAGCGTCGATTATGAAGGCAGTTATAGTGTGCAGTCTGTAAGAAAAAGACTGGAACTGATGGATGCGGCCGAGTATGCTAATTATTATAATCTCTTTTGGGAGAATACAAAAGGTGAAAAGTACTTTTCCCAGGATGAAATTGCTCGTTTTGGAAAGGGTACGGACTGGCAGGATCTGATTTTTCGTTCAGCTCCTGTACAGGATCATTCATTGACTGTAAACGGTGGAAATGAGAAGACGCAGTTTGCTGTAGGGGCAAGTTATTATAATCAGGAGGGAGTCATTAAAAATAATGATTATCAAAGAATCGTGTTAAGGGCAAACATTAATCATGAAATAAATAAAAAATTCTCAATATCATATAATTCAATATTAAGTAGAACTGGACAATCGTTGACGGATGAAGAAAATATACTATTATCCGCCCTTTCGGCGACTCCGACGGTCGGGCCTTATATGGAAGACGGACAATATCGTTTGTTGAATGGGATCTATCCTTTTAGTCCTGATAATCTGATTAACCCGATTGCTTATTTTAACGAGGTATCCAAAAAGCAGGTTGATAATAAAGTAATGGCTAATATTGCATTGACATACAAACCTATTGATGGCTTGTCAATAAAAATATCAGGAAATGTATCTAATACAGATACCCGGCTGGATAGCTATACTGGTGTGGAATATCCCAATTCTTCTGGTTCAGCAGGGGTTTCTTCCAGTAATGGCCTGACCTTGAATAGTGATAATATCATTACTTATAATAAAACAATAAATAAGGATCATACAATTACGGCAACTGGTGCATTTACCTATGAGAAGTATACTGGTAAATCATTGAGTGCTTCTGGTTCTGGTTTTCTAAGTGATGCGGCGGGATCATATGATTTGGGGTCAGCAACCACTATTAATACACCTTCTTCGTCTTACACAGATTGGGCGTTGTTATCTTGGTTAGGGCGTTTTAATTATTCTTATAAGGGGAAATATCTGGCAACAGTAAGTTTTAGGGCTGATGGCTCTTCCCGTTATAGTAAAGGTAATAAATGGGGATATTTCCCTTCCGGTGCATTGGCCTGGCGTTTCTCAGAAGAAGGTTTTATGAAAGATCTGCCTTTTATCTCTAACGGAAAATTGAGAATTGGATATGGGCAAACAGGTAGTACAGCTATTAATCCCTACTATACTTTAGATATGTTATCTTCTGGAAAAGTAAGTTTTGATGATGCTTTGTATACCTATTATGCTCCGGGAACCCGTCTGCCCAGTGATTTGAAATGGGAGACAACTTCCCAGACGGATATTGGACTGGATTTGGGATTTCTTAATAACCGTCTGCGTATTACGGCTGACTATTATCTGAAAAATACACGTGATCTGCTGAATACAGTACAATTACCGGCTTCTTTGGGATATACAACCACGGTTAAGAATATCGGAAAAATACGGAATAAAGGATTTGAGTTTCAGGTTGATGCAGATCTTTTGGATAATGAGTTCAAATGGAATGTTTCGGCAAATATCTCATTTAATCGTAATAAAGTGGTTAAGTTGTATGAGGGGCAGGATGTCCAGGGAACAACTTATAATCTGATTGTAGCTAATGATTACGTAAATCTGCTCCGTGAAGGTTTGCCGATGAGTATTTTTTATGGATATCAGACAGAAGGTTTTGATGAGAACGGGCATTTTGTTTATAAGGATAATAATAAAGATGGCAGTATTTCGGAAGATGACAAGACCGTGATAGGTGATCCTAATCCGGATTTTATCTATGGGCTGACCTCTAATATGTCGTGGAAGAATTTTGAATTGAGTTTCTTTATTCAGGGTTCTCAGGGTAATGATATATATAGCTTTAGCATGATTACCCAAAATTATAAAACCTATTTGGGATATAATGCGTTGGAAGAAGTTTTTTATAATCATTGGACACCCGATCATCCGAATGCAAAATATCCGGCTGTAGATAATGTGATCTCTACAAAAATGGCTGATAACTATGTATATAATGGGTCTTATCTCCGATTAAAAAATATAAAATTAGCCTACAATATCCCGGTGAGTAAACTGGGTATTAGCTGGTTGAAGCGAGGGCAGGTTTATATCAGTGGTCAGAATCTGCTGACTATCACAAAATATCCCTGGTGGGATCCGGAAGTAAATTCAAAAGGAGGAGGAGCCTCTGTGAATCAGGGGATAGATTATTATTCATATCCTACAACAAAGGGTTTTACTGTTGGTGCTAAATTGTCATTTTAAATATTTAATACGATGAAAAATATAATATATACAATAATCGTTCTGGCATTTTTTTCCGGATGTAACGATATGTTGGAGGAAAATCCAAAAGCAATTGCAAGTGAAACGTTTTATAATACAGCAGAAGAAATTACTGCTGCTCTGAATGGGGTATATGAACCGATACACGGAAGCAAATTCACATCTTACTTTACGTTATTGGAAGCATGTCCGGATAATGTCTATGGGAAAGGCAGCTTGGCTACTATTAGTGAATATAAGGGGTTCAGTACTGCAAATATCACTAATATGGGGCATGTATGGACCGCTCTTTATTTATCTATCCGGAATGCGAATGTGGTTATAAAGAATACAACGGGAGGAAATAAAATATCAGAAGATAAAAAGGCTCAATTTATTGGAGAAGCGAAGTTTTTGCGGGCTTTTGACTATTTTGCATTAGTCCGGTTATGGGCGGGAGTTCCCCTTCGTACAGAAGAGACCATGGATATGATAGAAGTTGCCAGATCTTCTATGGAAGATGTTTATGAGTTAATAGTCAGTGATTTGGAATATGCGGAAGAATATCTGCCAGATACTCCTCGTCTATTGGGGACACCTTCTAAATGGACGGCAAAAACATTATTGGCTGATGTTTACCTGACATTAAAAAGATGGGAAGATGCCCGTGATAAAGCAAAAGAAGTGATTGATTCCGGTAAATATTCTTTAGTACAGGTTTCGGAACCCGATGATTTTGAAAAAATATATGGTGCTGATATTCTAACTACCTCAGAAGAAATCTTTTATTTCAAATATACAGATCAGAAGGGGTGGGAATTGATGAATTTTTTCCATATAAATGGGGATGGTTATAAACCTTATGGTAATAATTGGTATTCTTTCTATTCAACAACAGATAATTATTTTTATAAAAACTGGGATGATAAAGATCTTAGAAAACAACATAATTTTTATCCATGGGACATTGGTCTAGGTGATAATACATTGCTTTTTAAAAAGTATATCGATCCGAACGGGACAACAAACGCTTCGAATGACTGGCCTGTTTATCGCTATCCGGAAGTCCTGTTGATTTATGCAGAGGCTGCTAGCCGGGCTAATAACGGACCAACTGTCGAAGCAATGGAATGTTTGAATAAGGTTCATCGCCGTGGATATGGTTATAATTCTGAAACTGAATCTCCTGTTGATTTTAAAATCTCAGATTATGATGCGGATTCATTTTTTGAACTCGTTCTTCAGGAAAGAGGATATGAAATGATTTTGGAATGTAAGCGTTGGTTGGATTTATTACGTACAGATAAAGCTGTGGAAGCTATAAAGAAAGCAGAGGGTATAGCTATGGATACCTCTATGCTCCTTTGGGCTATTCCGGTAGTAGAGACGAACTATAATAAGGCTATTGATCCGATTAAAGATCAAAATCCGGGTTATTAATAATATTGCTGGTATGTCGGATGTGTTTCTATATAAAAAAGAAAACATCCGGCATATCTTAGATCATAAAATAATAAAATGAAGAGATTGTTATTAGCGTTTTTTCTTTGTTCTGCGTTTACCCTTCATGGCAATGAAAAAACAGATTATTCGAATATAGATGTTGCATGGACCGTTTCATGGAATCGGTTTTATCATTCCGGAACTCATCTTTTTTATGACTATATAAGTAGTTATGAAAAAGGGAAAGAGCTGTCTCATCTGCCTACTCAACAGGAAGTTAGTCGTCAGTATCCTAATCCATGTGGTTATGGGACAGGAATGGAAGATTGCGCAATTCTAACGGGTACGATGCTGGGTACCCTTGTTGATAGATATGAACAAACGGGAGATGAGCAAATGAAAAACTTTGCATCTCTACTTTTGGAGGGTTTGAAGCGTTGTTCCTTAATACCCGGTTTTTCTGGATTCGTCGCCAGGGGAGTTTGTACGGAGGATGGTAAAAGTTTTTATTATAATTCTTCCAGAGATCAATACACTCATTGTGTACATGGGGTATGGAAATATTATAACAGTTCACTGTCTAATGACTCCGGAAGAAAAATTGCCCGTTCTATTCTTACTGACATTGCAGATAGAATGCATAAAAATGTTATAGCTGAGAATAATTTTGACTTTTTACAGGCCGATGGGAAGCCATGCCCGTTAGGTATTTGTAGGATGTGGAATGTACAACCGCATGAAGCGGCACGTTTACCTATGTTTTATGCTGCAGCATGGAATGTAACTCAAAAAAAAGAATATTATGATTTATATAGAAGTTATATAAATGAGGCAATTGACCAGTCCGAAAAAATTGGAAATAATTATTCTGCTTATGTGTATTTACAGATGATGTACTCATTTGAATTATTATCAGAGTTAGAAACTGATAGTCTGTTACAGAAAAGGTTACAGAAACTGATCAAACGGGTCGGTCAATTGGCATTAGAGCGTTCTCTCGATTGTTTGAAAGAAATTCAAAAAATAGATAAAGCAGAATTATCCATGTTGGGACCAGACTGGAGATCTGTGAAGGAATGGCATACGCAAAACGGATATAAAATTCCCCGATGGGGTAAATACCGAAATATTTGGCATATAATACGTGAGGCAGGAGAGTCTGCCCTGGTTGTTTTTATGACAAATGATTTTATGTTGGCAAATGATGAAAAAGAAATTTTACAGAATGTAGTTTCTGCAATGGACTATTCTCATTTGTCGGGTTGTGGGGTTATATTTCATGTTTCGGCTTATTGGAAGGCTCGCAAATATTGGGATATTTGAATGGAAATAAAACATATTTTTAACAAACATCGTATCCCGAAGCAGAGATACGATGTTTTTATAACATTCCGAGCTCTTCAAACATCACCCTGTAAACCGCCGCCTTTTCCTCTAATGGTTTCGGATAGGCACGGGAAGACGAAGGCATCCGATACAATCTGAATGTCCGGTCCAATAATATAAATGTCGAATAAGTTCCGACTTTCGGCTCTTCTGTCGGAGGCAATACCGATAAAATCGTATCCATCGCTTTCTGCCCTGTAACGACAATCGCTTTACATTCGGGTATTTGCGATAGGACTTCTTCCGGATTTATCGGTTTTATCACTTGCAGGAAATTATCGGAAGCATTATTCTTTAACCGGATTATTTCGACAGCCGTATCGCCGATACCGATACCTTTCTCCCGGCAGAAGGCTTTGGCTTTCTCTTCACTGAACGCCTTCTTTGTTTCAAGGAAATATTCTTTATTGCTATAAAACAATAGTCCGAGGATACGCCACATATCGTTCTGTATATTCGGGTAGTAAAAGTTCATCGACCAACGTTGCATCGGAGGAGGAAAGCTCCCCAACATAAGCAATTTAGTCTGCTCCGGCAAAAAGAAACCTAACGGATGTAATTCTGAAACCATCGGGATATATATTATCGTTTTATTGTCTGTTGTTTTTTAGCGTGCATTTCCCTGGCAAAAGCATCATAGCCGATTGCCTGTATCCTTCTGATACAGGCCGGACGGTCGGAACGGAAGAGGATAGAAAATACTTTTCCGATGAAGTTATTGAACTTCTTGCATTCATTGATAGAACTGATTGTGCAGTCGGCACAACTTTTATAGTTATGCTCGATGTTACATGCCCGTATTTTACACCAGTCCGCTTTTTTATTCTCCCAGCATCCGGGGCATTGTTCTTTTACGAATTTGCGACAAGCACCGCAATACAGGCCACAAGCTGCAACGTATGCAGCGTCGGGTTGATATGTAAGGTTTTCCATACGATATAATAGATAAGATGATTATTTAGCTTTTACAGAAATACCAATCATAACGGTGGTCCCTTCGATATTATTCCATACCGAATGGGGAACTTTTCCGTTTACAAGGAATGATTCGTTTGCATTCACAATCTTTACTTCACCGTCTAATTCAATCCTTGCCTGTCCGCTGACTACGATAAACAAATGATTATGCTCATGAGTATGCAGGGAAGTCGGTCCACCACCTCCTTTTTCCAGATAGGCAATGGAACCATCTATAATTTCCCCGCAATCGGTAAATAACTTTTTTGCCAGGAAATGAATATGCTCCGGAGGGGTGATGAACTCTTTCATATACTCTTTATTTTACGGATTCTTCCCATTCAGCCGCTTTGAAGCCGACCAAGACCTGATTCTCGCTTACCAACAAAGGACGTTTGATAAGTTTGCCATCGGAAGCAAGTAGTTCTATCTGTTCCTTTTCACTCATGGAGGGCAATTTGTCTTTCAACTGCATGGCTTTATATACAAGGCCACTGGTGTTGAAGAAGTTCTTCAGCGGTAATTTGCTGCGTCCTATCCATTCCGTCAACTCTTCTGCCGAAGGATGCTGGTCGATTATATGGCGGTCCTCATAAGCAACCTTATGTTCGTCCAGCCATTTTTTTGCGTTCCGGCAGGTACTGCATTTCGGATATTCTAAAAATAGATATTTCATGCCTGTCTGATTTTATTTGTCTTTTTTACGTTGGTTTTTGGCATCTTCCTTGGCAAGAAGAACAATGTTGTAAACGAAATCAGTCATCCATTCTTCCGAATAGCCTAATGTCTCTTTGTATTTGCGGATGCTCCAGGCTGTTTTCTGGACACTGACCTCTTTCCATTCCGAACGTGTTACAATCTCATGGATTGTTTTTGCTGTCTGGTTATATAATAATTTTTTTACCAGCATGGAGAAACGGAACTTCCATTGCATCAGGTTATCCAGCAGGGAGAACAGGTCATTACAAAATCCCTGGAAAAGGAAAAAGTATGATTTGATGTCGTTTTGCGACTTACAGTTCTTTTTTACTGAGGCTTCTATTTCCTTGAAGAAACTTTCTTTCATGGCATAGTCCTGCATTAATATCTTGCGGACACGTGCCTTTTCGGCGATGCCAGGCTTGTTATTTTGGGTAGGAATTTTCAGCATCCGTTTGAATAGGGCCATATCCGACAACATATTAATATTGGTAATACCCAACTGTACGGCCATTACCGCCTGATAATATACGCGGATTAATGTTACAAATTCTTCAACGGAGCCTTTTGATGTAGCTTCTGTTTCCTCTTTTTCTTTCTTGAATAGTTTAGAAATTATGTTCATGTGTATCTGTTATAAAATGATTACGGGGACAAAGATACTAAAACTTGTCCCCGTTTTAAGAATTTCTATTCAATTCTCTCAACTGTTACCTCCGGAAATTCTTCCATGAAAAGTAGCAGCTGGTTGTCGTCCGTACTTTTCCTGGCCTTTATAACCAGGGTGACAATGAAAGTATCGACGTTTGAATGACTGACTTTTTCCATTTGGTAGGAGACGAGCAGGTAGCCTTTGTCGTTCAGAACCCGGGTTACCTTTTTTATGATATCTTTCTCATTGGTGGAAAAAATAATCATCGAACTTTTCATTCCCAGGCTTTTAAAGATATAACTTAGTAGTTCAAGTCCCATTAGAGTCAGTACGGTTGCCGCAACACCGATGCCATACATTCCGGCACCGATTGCCAGACCGATTCCGGCTGTTGCCCATATTCCTGCGGCAGTTGTCAGTCCGCGAACAAATTGTTTTTGTATGATAATGGTTCCCGCTCCGATAAAGCCGATACCACTAACAACCTGTGCCGCAACACGACTGGGGTCGAGCGAAACACTACTTTCCTGTATAATCTGCTGAAAACCGTATTGGGATACAATCATGATAAGGGCACTTCCCAGTGAGACCAGGAAATGTGTACGATAGCCGGCTTCTTTCGCCCTGTATTCCCGGTCAAGACCAATTACGGCACCAAGAATACCGGCAATAAATAATCTCAGAATAAAATCCCATAACATAATTGTATGCCTCCCTTGTTTATAATCCCAATACTACATTTTGAAGAATATATACTCCTGCACCGGCCAGATATCCGATCAAGGCCAGTAAGGATATGTTTTTCAGATACCAGATGAAATTGATGCGTTCCAATCCCATCACGACAACTCCGGCAGCCGAACCTATGATCAACATGCTGCCTCCAACTCCGGCGCAATAAGCCAGGAATTGCCAAAATATTCCGTCCTGAACAAAGTTTGCCATATAAGTCGGATCTGTTGCTGTTGCGATGATAGCGTCTGTTGCAACCGGATACATGCCGATAGCTCCGGCTACCAGCGGAACATTATCAACTACGGCCGATAAAGTACCGATGATCAGGTTTACAGCATATACATTTCCGACAGTTTCGTCTAGCCAGAAAGCGAAATTTGTCAATACACCGCTACATCGCAGTGCGTCGACAGCCAAAAGGATTCCGAGAAAGAATAATAGGGTTGCTCCGTCTATACGGCGCACTATTTTTGACAGACGAAGTTTAAGATCTTCATTGACAATATCCCGTTTATACATTAATTCTGTATAGATCCATAAAATACCGACTCCCATCAGGATACCCATAAACGGAGGCAAATGAGTGATCGTTTTAAATATAGGGACGAATATAAGACATAATACGCCGAGTATCAGTATCGAGAGTTTTTCTTTGGTCTTTAACTCTTTGAGTAGTTCGTCATTTTCATTATAGGTAAATGCATCGGGGGGGGTTACTTTCCCATGGAGGAAACGCATCATGATGAGAACTGGTACTATCATTGATACCAGACTGGGCAAAATCAAGTGTGGAATAGTTGAGGATGAGGAAATGTTTCCCCTGACCCAAAGCATGATGGTAGTCACGTCTCCAATCGGTGACCAGGCCCCGCCACTGTTTGCGGCAATGATAATCACGCTGCCGAATACCCACCGTTCTTTGTAGTTTCCTAGTAATTTCCGCATTAGCATAACCATAACGATGGAAGTTGTCAGGTTATCGAGTATGGCAGACATGAAAAAAGTAATAAATGCGACCAGAAGTAATAATTTTTTTTTCTGGTTGGTTTTGATACGGTTTGTGATAAACATGAAACCGCCGTGAGCGTCAATCAACTCCACGGTAATCATCGCGCCAATTAGGAAAATCAATGTTTCTGCAATTTCTCCGATACTGTCCAGTACCTGGTGTTCAACAACGAAGCGGGTACATTGTTCTACAAAAGGAAGATCTGCTATAGCCGGATAGGCATCCAGAAATTCTTTAAATTCTTCGGCTGATGCGGTCGGGATCAGATCAGGTGCAGCAAATGTGTATAAAACCCAAAGTATTGTTCCGGTCAGTAGGGCTGTTCCGGCTTTGTTCACCTTTAGCGGATGCTCCAAAGCTATACATAAGTATCCAATCAGGAAAACAAAAATCATTACTGTCAACATAGCAAATCTTCTTTTTCTTTTTAAATTCAGTTAATAGTCGCAAATGTAGGAATTATATGGGATTAACACTCCTTTTGGATGAAATGTTTTGAATTATATCTCATCCTGCTTTTTGTTCTCTTTATTTAATCGTAATCCGTTCTTTGCATTCAGGGGCGAAATGACTTTCTTTCCGGTTTTTGCCTCTAATTCAAGTCGGGCATTACGGGCAACTTCTCCTCCTTGCGTTGCTACATCTATGTGTTCATTGAACGTATCCGGTTCGGTAGCCTCGGAAATTTGTTTGGTAGATAGTTCTGCCAGCATGTTGAGTACAAGTTCTGTGTTTGTCATATTATCCCGCAGATTTTCCTTTTTAAGACCTTTCAGTTGCTTGTATTCTTTAGTCGTGTTTCCTGACCATGTTTTGGTAATAATATCAGTGAGGGTTGCAAATTGTACTCCCTCCTGTAGACCGTGACGTTTCCATTCATCAGTCAGGTCTTTTCGTATTTCAATACTTTTGAGGCGCTGGTTGATCCAGTTATCCGAATAGCCGAGACGTTTATAGTCAGTCATAGCCTGATCAATGGATAATTCCGGGTCTTGTAGTTGGTCAAGCCGCTCTTTTGCTACTTGGGCTATCCAAAGTTTGAACGGCTCTGCTTTAGGTGATGGGATGGACTGGATAAGACGAAAAAGTTGTTCAGTGTTTACAACATCTGTTAATCTCATTTTCCCATCTGCTGCACGCATTTTTAAACCGTGACAGTTTGTCACGGTTTCATTTCCTTCTGTTTTTAAACGTTGTTTTAGTTTTCTCCAATAAGCAGTTGGGTCAACGCTTTCAGTTAGGATAGCGATAATATCCACTATAGAAAAATACCACTCTTCGGTTTCATCGTCCCAAAGAGTACGAACTTTTTTTTCTTCAAAAATTTTGATTGCTTCTTTCTTTGTCATGTTTCGATGGGTATATAGAGATTATTATTAAGGTCTTGTTTTTAGGGAGCGGTAAATGGGACTCGAACCCACGACCCTTAGCTTGGGAAGCTAATGCTCTACCAACTGAGCTACTACCGCGTTGACAGGTGCAAAAGTATATAAATCTTTTGTTTTTTTGTACCTTTGACGCAAAAATATTTTATCAGATATGAATAAAGAAAAGCTTACGCTGATCAAGGTCGGCGGAAAGATCGTTGAGGAAGAGGAAACATTGAAAAGTTTACTTCGGGATTTTTCTCATATAGAGGGTTTTAAAGCATTGGTGCATGGTGGAGGACGTTCTGCAACTAAACTGGCGAGCCAGTTAGGCATCGAAAGCAAAATGGTGAATGGTCGCAGGGTGACGGACGTTGAAACACTGAAAGTGGTAACAATGGTATATGGCGGCCTGGTCAATAAAAATATTGTGGCCGGTTTGCAGGCGTTAGATGTGAATGCACTAGGCCTCACCGGAGCAGATATGAATCTGATGCGTTCGGATAAACGTCCGGTAGCTGAAGTCGATTATGGTTTTGTGGGAGATGTGAAAGAAGTGAATGCAGATTTGCTGGCCTCTCTGATCCATCAGGGCATTGTTCCGGTATTGGCTCCGCTGACCCATGACAAACAGGGGCATATGCTGAATACCAATGCTGATACGATTGCCGGTGAAGCTGCAAAAGCACTGGCTAAGCATTTTGATGTAACATTAGTTTTTTGTTTTGAGAAAAAAGGTGTATTGCGGGATGAGAATGATGATGAAAGCGTTATTCCGGAAATAGACCGTACGGTATTTAAACAATTGGTAGAAGAGGGGATTATCCAGGGAGGTATGATCCCTAAACTGGAAAACTCATTCCAGGCAATCGATGCAGGGGTGAAAGAGGTTATTATAACCCAGGCTTCTGAAATCCATCAGGGAAAAGGAACGAAAGTTTATTGATAAAATGAAAAGAGGAAAGTTCGAATATAACTTTCCTCTTTTCATTTTATTATTTGATACTTCTTATTTTTACATTGCGGAACCAGATCAGGGAATCACCATGTTTACCCTGTAATCCGATATATCCTTTTGTCGGAAGTTCTGCAAATGGCTTAGGCAACCAACTGGGGATTTCACTGCCGTCCGGGTTGACTGTTCCCGAAGTCCATTTGCTCATGTCCATTTCCGTTACTTTTTTACCATTCAGGATAACATTAATGCGTTGTCCGACACATCTGATGCGCATATGGTTCCATTCGCCGGGCTTTTTTACTATTTTGTCTTGTTTTGCACCCAGGTGGCCGTAAATGGCTCCGCACTTTTCATAAGGTTTGCCGTTTCCCCATTTTTCACAATGATCGTCGGCAATCTGTATTTCTACAGAATTGGGAATCCAATCTTTAGTATCGGTGCAATATACTACAACGCCACTATTGGTTCCTACGTCGGTTTTGAAGTCCAGATCCAGTTCAAAGTTTTCATATTCGGTCTTTGTCCAAATGGATTCATCCTCCACTGCTGCAAGTACACCACCTGTCATACTCCAAACTTCAGGATTGTAGCTGGCATCGGAAAGGTTTTCTCCAAACAGGGGTTTCCATTTGTTGTCGGAGGCTGAAACACTAAGGGTGCTGATGATGCCTAGAAAGAGAATTGAGAAATAAAAAAATCGTTTCATGTTATTGGATTTTAAGATAAAATAATTAGAAATTCAAAGATAGATAATCTGTTTTAATAAGCGAGTAAAAACTGGTTAATTTTATAGAAGTCTTTCGAATGGTAACAAAACTGGTTGGTTTATACGAAATATGATGTTTTCTATTGCTATTTTCTTTTATTTTATTATTTTTGTTTCGAAAAGGCTGGTGTCTGATTTCTGGATTAAATGTGATAAAATGTAAATACGATAAAAATATTAAATAGATACGTTAAGTTGAGTAGGGAAATTACAGGCATTAAATAACTAATTTGTAAGAATTTCATAGACATACCAGGCCTGTATATATAATAAGGGATTGCTCGGGATGAGTGATCCCTTTCTTTTAATAGTTCCTTTTATTCCGGTATGTTTAATTTTATAAATAAACTCTTTACCTTTGGGGGGACAAATTAACAACAATGGAAAAGAGTAAAACAATCGTTAATATAAATAATGTAGTAACCCGTTTACCGGAACTGCGTTTTGCTGAGCCATTCAGCTGGAAAATCAATGAAGGGGAACAATGGGCAATAGTCGGACCTAACGGAGCTGGTAAAACATTGATTGCAGACCTGATGCAGCGCAAGTTTGCATTGAAAGAGGGAGAGGTGACGTTCGGTTATGATGACAAAATCAGTAATCTGATAAAAAGTATAGCATTCAAAGACATTTACTCATTAGCTGATTGCCGGAATTCTTATTACCAACAACGCTGGCATTCGACGGAAACCGATGAAGTGCCGACTGTAGAAGATATTTTGAAGGAATATTCCGGCACAACGGATTTACATCAGATACTCTCGTTTTTCGGTATTGAGGACTTGCTGCCTAAAAAACTTATTTTTCTTTCCAGCGGGGAACTCCGGAAATTTCTTGTCGTCCGTTCTTTATTGAACCATCCGCGTATTTTGATACTGGATAATCCTTTTATCGGTCTGGATGCGGCTTCGCGTGATGTGTTGGTTCATTTGCTGCAACAAATGGCAAAGCTGGATAATGTACAGGTTATTTTATTGCTGTCGAATCCGGATGACATACCGGAGATGATAACTCACGTCCTGCCAGTCTATAACCGTACACCTTATCTTCCTCAGACACGGGCTGATTTCATGGCCCGGACAGACTTGTTGGCACATTTGTTTCCCGGTTATTCCGGGGATATTTCATTACCCGCATCGGATAAAGAACCCTCTACCCATGAAGTGACGTTCCGTATGGAGCATGTCTCCATTAAATATGGTAGCCGCACTATTTTAAAAGAACTGGACTGGGAGGTGAAAAATGGAGAGAAATGGGCGTTATTCGGTCCCAATGGTGCCGGAAAATCAACTTTATTAAGTTTGATTTATGCAGATAACCCTCAATCTTACGCAAATACCTTATATTTGTTTGACCGGAAACGGGGATCGGGTGAGAGTATCTGGGATATAAAAAAGAGGATAGGATATGTTTCTCCGGAGATGCATCTCTTTTATATGGAGAATGTGCCCACTTTAAATATCGTCGGTTCCGGATTTTTTGATTCTATCGGATTGTATCGTAAATGTACGGAAGAACAGCAATCTATTGCCTTGGCATGGATGCGTGTCTTTGGGATTGAAGAATTGAAAGACCGTTCGTTCCTGACATTATCTTCCGGAGAACAACGATTGGCTTTGCTGGCCCGGGCTTTTGTGAAAGACCCGGATTTAATTATTCTGGACGAGCCGTTGCACGGACTCGATATCAGTAATAAACGGAAGGCTGCCCGTATCATTGAGCAGTTTTGTGAACGGCCGGGAAAGACATTGATTTACGTTACTCATTATCCGCATGAATTACCTTCGTGTGTTGATAAACGTTTTGAATTGATTAAACATGCTTAAAATATAATACCATGAAATTGAAAGTCACAGCTTTCTGGTTGGTTGTATTGGCTGCTTTGTTCATTTTTCTTCAGGAATATAGCAAGTTCCATTTCTTTTTTATCGAACAAAGTCAGTTATTTCAATTTACCGGTGAGTATATTTCAGAGAAACTGGCTATGCCTGGCGGGTTTGCGTTAACCTTATCTGAGTTTTTGGTGCAGTTTCTTATCTATCCCTATGCTGGTGCCGGAATTACTGCGGGACTGTTGCTGTTGACCGGATTAGGAATGAGAGGGATTGTTCGCCGGATCGCTTCGGACACGAATTGTTTTCTGCTTTATCTGATCCCGGTTGTTTTAATTATGTTCCTCCATTTTGATTTTAATTATCTGGTTTTTGGAACGATAGCATTCAATATGATGCTTTGTGCTTTGTATTTGTGCTTTTGTATATCGACAGATAAATGGCGGATGATAGCAGAGATTATTATAACACCTTTGCTTTATGGACTGGCCGGGTCTGTAGCATGTTTGTTCGCTTTGTCGGTGGTAGTATATGAGTTCTTTAATAAAACTCCCCGGTTTTACTGGTCGTTATTTTCTGTTGTTCTCGCTCTTCTTTGCGGGGTTTGCAGTGTCTATTTCTCGATGCTGGGGGAATATCGTTTTGCTTTCTTGCCGGATGCTTACTATCATACTGCATTGGAACCGAAAACTGTCATCTATTATTCATGGATTTCGTTGCCTCTGATCCTGATTGTCGCTTTTCTGTTGAGGAAAAGGAAGAAAGATACCAGTAAAAAACTCCTGATTGCCGGCGGACTCCTTCAGGTAATCCTTTTATTTGCGTTATGCTGGTGGGGAATACCTGAATATGGAGATAAGAAATCAGCCAAAGTGAAAGAACTCGACTATTATGCAAGAACGGAACAATGGGATAAAATAGTGGAAAGCAGTCAAGGTTCGTTGACTAATTATCTGAATATGTGTTTTTTGAATCTGGCATTATCTCAAAAAGGGGAGTTGGCAGATCGTTTGTTCAGTTTTGACCAGAGAGGGCCGCAGGGAATAATGGTCGGATGGAATAAAACAGAGCAGATATCCTCTTTATTGAGTGATATTGCTTTTGCCATGGGAAATCCGGCGATGGCTCAGGAAATGGCTTTTGAAGCATATGCAACAGCCATAGGAGAGGGGAACCCCCGTATGTTAAAGAGACTTGTTCAGACAAATATTATTTATGGGGAATATCCGGTGGCGGAGAAGTATCTGAATATATTGGAGAATACATTTTATTATAAAAAATGGGCCGGTGAACATCGTAAATTTTTATATAATGATGCTGCTGTAGAGCAGGATCCGGTATTGGGACCAAGGCGCAAATGTTTACCGAAAGAGAACTATCTTTCCGAGATAAACTATATCGAAAAAGACATGCGTATGATCGCTGAAGCCAATCCGGAAAATAAAGCGGCCATCGAGTATCTGGGAGCCTTTCTTTTATTGGCAAAGAATATGGAAGGTTTCAAAGGGCTGGTCGAAACTTATTATGGAACGGAGGTGCTCCCTGTGTTGCCGAAGTCTTTCCAGGAAGCAGTGATCACGTTGTCGGAAGCGGAACCGGATTATTGGAAACGTTTTGATATCTCTCCCTCCGTCATGCAACGTTTTGCAGAATACAAGAAGCAGGTTCTGGCGAACCGGAATAATAAGAGTGCCCTCCCCGGACTGTTGCGCAGGGCCTACGGAGATACTTACTGGTTTTATTTTATGTTTAAATAAAGGAATGGGATATGAATGGAAATTATAAATATATAGCATTGCTGGCCTTGTTTTTTTCTTGCTCGGACTCGGTTCAGGTAAGTGATACGTTAAGCGAAAGGCCTGCTATCTTCCCGGATTACACCGATATAACGATACCGGCAAATATCGCTCCGCTGAATTTCTCTCTGGAGACTCCTGTTGAAGATGCACGTGCTGTTCTGTCATTCTCGGATCAGCAGATAAAAGTGAAGGCGAAGGACAACCAGTTCGTTTTTCCTGTTTCTAAATGGAAAAAACTATTATCGTCTGCGGCTGGAAATGAGGTAAAAGTTGTTGTTCAGGTGAAAGATAAAGGGAAATGGGTGGAATATGCTCCTGTTAAATGGAATGTGGCGGCAGAACCGGTCGATCCTTATATCGCTTACCGTCTGATTGCACCGGGATACACTTTATGGAATAAAATGGGACTTTATCAGCGTAACCTGGAGAATTATACCGAGACGCCTATTATCGAGAATAAGATGAGTGGCAGGAACTGTGTGAATTGTCATTCATTTTGCATGCAGAATCCGGATAAGATGCTTTTCCATATGCGTGAAACATATCCGGGAACTCTTCTGATAGATGGCGATAAGATAGAAAAACTGAACACGAAAACCGAGCAGACAATATCTTCCTTGGTCTATCCTTCCTGGCATCCTTCCGGGAAATATGTGGCATTTTCTGTAAACAACACCAAGCAGGGGTTCCATGCAAACGACAGGAACCGTATAGAAGTGTTTGATGAGGCGTCGGACGTTGTTGTCTATGATGTGGAAAAACATGAGATTGTGACTACGGCTAAGTTGTTTTCCAAAGATGCTTTTGAAACTTTCCCGACATTCTCTCCGGATGGAAAAACGCTTTATTTCTGTACGGCCCCGGCACGTCCTATTCCGGAAGAGTTTTCAGAGATCAAATATAATTTATGTGCTATCGGATTCGATCCTGACAGCCGGAGTTTCGGTTCGGAGGTCGATACTTTATATAATGCAGCAGTTTCAGGTCAGAGTGCTTCTTTCCCCCGGGTATCTCCGGACGGGAAATATTTAATGTATACAGTCTCGGGTTATGGAAACTTCTCAATCTGGCATAAAGATGCGGATTTGCAGATGGCGGATTTGTCAACAGGAGATAGCATGTCGTTAGATATATTGAATAGCGATGATGTGGAAAGCTATCATTCCTGGAGTAGCAATAGCCGTTGGGTTATATTCAGCAGTCGCCGGATGGATGGATTATATACGCGTCCTTATATCGCTTATATAGATGAAAAAGGAAATGCATGCAAACCGTTTTTATTGCCTCAGAAAGATACCGGCTTTTATGGCCGTTTTATGATGTCATATAATATTCCGGAGTTTATTACCGGAAAGGTGAAAGTAGGAGGCAGGGTGTTAGGGCTGAAAGCGAAAGAGGATAAAGGGATAGATGTGAAGTTTGCAAAGTAAAAGTTTTTGATTATAAAGTAATTGGAGGTAGAAATAAAAAGCGAGAAAACCGAATGGGGTTCCTCGCTTTTTATTAAATTGTAATATAGATTATTTATCAAACCACATAGCGTCCCATATTTTAGGAGAATCCTTAGGTGCATTTGGGTTTGTACTTAATTCGTCCGGAGAATATTCCCAGCGACGAATCAAATCTTTGGATGATGCTTCTGCTGGTACAGTTAGAGCTGGAACTTCATTACCTTGTGTACCAGAACGACGCCATTGAACAAATGCTTCAAGAGGTCTGTCCATTAAATCGATCCACTGTTGCATATGAATTTCGTAAAGAGCTTCACTTTCTGATAATTTAGATAAATCAGGTAATTTAGATAAAAATGTTTTTGTAGCTTCTGTATCTGCTTTATAATAATTACATGCCTCCTGCACACCAGCCTGGAATAATTCATTCGCTTTAGCCAAATCTTTAGTTACACCGATACCACGAGCATACACTTCAGATTCCAGAAGTAATTGTTCCTGATAAGAATAAAGAACATCCGGACAATCTTTTCTATATAGATAGGAACTGATAGCCGATGAGTAAATGTTTCCGTCTTCATCATCTTCTGCATCCTGACGGGTATCAAGAGCTCTGAACACACCATCATGTCCTGGATCGAAATAGCGTGGAATACGTGAATCTGCATATTTTTCCATCGGTTTGAACACATTGTTATGTGCAAAAAACATAGTATTGATACCTCCGGTATACTTAGCCAGAATTCCATATTTAGGATTTTCATTTCCAGCTGTTTCGGAGTATTGGAATTCCATATTTCCAGCAGCAGAAGAGATCATTTTCTTTTCATCCATCATCTTTTTGATATCATCAGCTTTGCTGGGATCTGCATCCACCATAACCATTAATGTACGGAATTTGAAGGAATTTGCAATCGCTACCCATTTGGACATATCTCCTTTAAAATAAGGGTCATATTCGTCAATGCAGTTTTTATCATCGAGGTCAATCATTGCGAGTGCTTGGTCCAGCATATCAATAACACCATTTAAGACATCTTTCTGATCATCGAATTTCGGATATTTAATTTCTTTCTTCCATGCTTCAGAGAAAGGTACATCTCCATATATCATGGTTGTTTCATAAACCTGCATAGCTAACAGTATCAAACACTGTGCCTCAGCATTTTTATTTTCCGGAACACTATTTTGTGCTTGTTGTATGGCTAATTGAAGGTTGTTACCACATACGGAATAGTAACTAACCCATGTGTTTCCTAAGCTATACGTACTGATAACATAATAAGCTTCGCCCCAACCACCATAATTGTCGCCTCCGTCAGCTTGCGACTGAATGGATTGCGAGAAAGGAATGTAAGAATCACCTCCAATACGATTACCGGACCAGTTAACGGCAGCATAGTTGAACAGATACCCTGCTTCCACTTTCTCTGCTGTATTTGGATTATTGTTTACATCTAACCAATCACTGCAACTGCTGAGTGTGCTGCAAACAACCAGCAATAGAAGTATGTATATTTTTATTAGATTTTTCATTTTATTTACTATTTAATTTTTAGTTGAAATAATGAATTAATTACAACGTCAGTTTCAAATTAAATCCGAAGCTGCGTGTTGCAGGAATACTGTTAAATTCTACACCTTCACCAATTTCAGCCGTACCAAAGAAGTTAGCTTCCGGGTCAATATGGGGAACATGAGATTTGATTAACCATAAATTACGACCTTCAAACCCTAAATCCAGAGATTTGATAAAGAAGTCTTTAAACCATTTTCTCGGCAATGAATAGGAAAATGTTAACTCTCTCAGTTTTACATAGGAAGCATCAAAAACACAGCCTTCTGTGTTAGATGTTTTTGCCATATGACTCCAATAATCCTGCATATTCTTAACTGGAACGTCATTTGGACGACTAGTTCCATCTGCATTCAAAATAACTCCTGATTCAATGAATTGCTCTTCACGTCCGACAGCTGTTTCAGCAGATAGACCGAGTGACCTTAGAGAAGAAACTGTTCCTGAATAAAGACTTCCGCCTTGGCGAATGTCGATTAAGAAGCTAAGGTTGAATCCTTTATAAGAAATGCTGTTATTGATGCCCATTGTGAAATCAGGATAGATATTACCTAAGCGGACATTGTTTTCTGTTTCACGTAAACCTGTTTTTTCGTTGATAATAAAGTTACCCTGATCATCACGCTTCCATCCTGTTCCGTACAAGCCGAATGATTCGCCAACCTGTGCCTTTACCTGCAAGCCACTCCATCCGGAAGTCAATGTATAGTTCGTCATTCCTTCGGCCAACTCATTAACTTTCTGGCTGTTGGAAGCAAAGTTTATATCCAGATCCCATTTCCAATCGCGAGTACGAACAGGGGTTAATCCAAGAGTGATTTCAACACCATTGTTTGTTAATTTACCAGCATTGATATTATTTGTAAAATAACCGGTGGAACGAGGTACATCGATAGAAACAATCTGATCTGTTGTTACGTTGCGGTAATAAGTAGCGTCTAAACGTACACGATTGTCAAAAAAGCGCAGATCGGCACCAATTTCAAAGGCAGATTGATTTTGAGGCTTCAGATCTTCCAGAGGGAAGATACGTGGTCCGGTAAAACCAACTAAACCATTATGTGGCAGAGTGTTTACAATACTATACTGCAAAAAGTATGTGTTTACAGCTTTATATTGGAATGCCAACTGATAAGGTTTTTCATCGCTACCAACGTTTGCATAGTTGATACGGAATTTACCAAAGTTCAGAATGTCTTTATTTTCCATTAACTCTGTAAAAACAAAAGCGGCACTTACTGAAGGATAGAAATAAGAACGGTTGTTGACAGGTAAAGTAGACGACCAGTCGTTACGTCCTGTTACATTCAGGAACGCCATACTTTTATAACTGAAGCCCAAATCGAAATAAATACCCATAAGGCGTTTGATTTCGTAGTAGTTTACGGGACTTGTTGCTTTTGCATTTGTATAAGTATAAAGACCATCGACGATCAAACCATTTGCCAATGTATTGTTATTAGTCCATTCGCGCTGATTGATATTATGTCCGAAAATACCTTTGATTCCGAAATCATCAAATGTCTTTTCGTATGTAACCATCAAGTCGTTATTGACAATTCTATTAGCCAGGTCCCATGTTTGGAATTTACCTTCCATTTCACCAACAGTTCCTTTTGCATATATTTTACGTCTGGTTTCGTTATAGAAGTCAGTTCCGGCATTGTTTGAGATAGTCAATCCTTCGAAAGGCTTATATGTCAAAATGATATTGCCGATGACACGATCCATTCTTGTCGTATATTTATTTTTGTTGATAATCCAATAAGGGTTATTACTTTTTCCGTCAGGATCCAGAGTAATCTGTTTTCCGTATTCGTCCACCCAATTGTTTTTGATGTCACGCGTATCAACAGTTCTTGGCAGTCCATTTACAAGAGGCACTAACAAGTTCGGGTCGTTTGAACCTTGTGCGGCACGTCCTTTGGAATCATTACGTACATATTGTGCAGAGACACGGGCTGAAAATTTTGAGTTGAAATCCATTCCGGCGTTTACGGAGAAACTATATTTATTATAATCAGACTCCGGTATAATACCTTTCTGGTTAACAGAAGAGAAGCTGGTTCTAAAATCTGTTTTTTCACCACCACCGGCAACAGATACGTTATTGATATAACTCATACCAGTCTGGTAAAAGTCTTTTACGTTATCCGGATATGCCTGTAAAGTTACTTTTTCTCCTTTATAGTTGTTATATTGCGTACCGTCGGCAGCAGCTTTAGCAATGTTCGGTCCCCAACCGTTCAAACTCTTAACGTTGTATTCTCCGTAGTTACCTTGAGCATATTCATTTTGGAATTCAGGTAATTTAGCTACATTCTCAAATCGCGTAGAAGAATTTACAGTAATGAATGTCTTCATGTTCTTGCTACCTTTTTTAGTTGTGATAACAATCGCACCATCTTTTGCACGTGCTCCATACAACGCTGTTGCAGCAGCCCCTTTCAGGACATTGATAGACTCAACATCATCTGAACTGATGTCGCTGGCACGGTTGCCGGCATCGACGTTTCCTGTGATATCATCAGGATTATAAGCGCCATTATCAATAGGTAAACCATCAACAACAAACAAAGGTGAAGAGTTCGTACCAATAGAAGAGGCTCCGCGAATCTGAATTTTTGCAGCTCCGCCTGCAGTACCAGAAGACTGTCCGATACGTACACCTGCAACTTTTCCGGATAAAGCATTTACCACATTACTTTCACGCGCTTTGGTAATCTCTTCCCCTCCTACACTCGACACAGCATAACCCAGTGATTTTTCAGAGCGTTTAATACCGATAGCTGTTACAACAACTTCGTCTATATTCTGAGTATCAGAATTTAATCTGATATTCAAAATAGCCTGAACAGCAACTTCTTGGCTTTTCATACCTACGTATGAAATTACCAGAGTCTTTGCAGAACTTAGTTGATTATAATATACTGACTATTAGCTGTTTACAAACAATGGGTAATTCGGTTATTTTTGATATAATAAGCTTATTCAATCTCTTTTTATCAAACAAATATATTGCCATGTATTTGATAATTAGACGTTTGATGTTTTTATATATAAAAACAGGTAGAATTTGATATTATAAAAATAATACTCAAATTCTACCTGAAAAAGATAGGAATATCTAATTCCTGTATATAAATCGATAGAAAAAATTATTTGAATTCTCGCAAAAACTTCCGTATTGGAATTTGTTTTATTCCTTCATAAGAACTACCCTCCAGTTCATCCATTGTAATAACCATTTTGGGATAATTGTCTTTAATAGCCAATAGATTTCCGAATTCTCTTTCATGAGTTTTTGGGTCCATAACAGAGTAGGCTACCTGAACGTATATTTTTTCACCGTCTTTCTCACCGACAAAATCAATTTCTCGATCTCCATCTCTTCCGACCGAAAGGTTATAACCATTGACAAGAAGGTGATGGCAAACGATATTCTCCAATACTTGTCCTATATCGTTAGGTCTGAAAGGACGTATTGCGTGTCGTATGCCCAGATCTTCAAAATAATACTTTTCTCCGATTTGGAACTGGCGTTTTCCTTGAATATCTGCCGGTCGCAATCTTTTTACAAAATAAGCATTGTTTAAATAGGTTAGATATTCCAATATCGTCTTTGGAGGTAAATCAACACGTTGGGATTTAAGATATTCACTTATTTTATTCGCTGAAAACAGATTTCCTATCGTATCAGCCAGATATATGGTTAAGTCTTGTAACTGTCTGACATTTCTTATGTTGTACCTATTTACTACATCCTTTAGAATAATCGTATCATAAATGCTTCTGAGATAATCTGATACTAATAACTCATTGAATGGGAGATTGATCAGATATGGTAATCCTCCAAATTTATAGAACTTCGTAAAAGAGTCAGAACTATCTTCCAGTTTGTGGAACTGTAAAAACTCATTATAAGTAAGGCTGTATACTTTGAATTCAATATAACGGCCACTTAAATAAGTAGCCAACTCACCGGAAAGCATGTTTGCATTACTACCGGTGCAATATATATCATAGCCCCCTTCCGCAAAAAAATGCCGTAGTGCTTTCTCAAAGTTTGTGATATCCTGCACTTCATCAATAAACAGGAAACATTTATCATTTAGATTATTACGTTTTTGAGTTACATAATTTACCAGATCAGAATAATCTTTTAAACCATCAAACTCAAATAACTCCTTATTGATATAAATAAGGTCTGAAGAAGGATATGACAAGCGTATATAGTCCATTAACTGGAATATAAGGAAACTTTTTCCGACACGACGTTGTCCTGTCAGCACCTTTATCATCTGCGTATTTACAAATGGCTTGATACGATCAAGATATAACTCTCTTTTATAAAACTCCGGGACTATCATATTTTATTACTTATAAGTAAAACCTTTGGCAAAAATAGCAATTTTATTTCTTATAAGAAATATTCCTTTCCTATATAGAAGTTATTCTGTTATTTTTATCATAAAAAAAGAGGGATGTATTTTTACATCCCTCTTTCTTGCTATTTCAAGGACTATGATTAATCCGTAATTCCGTCTGTTAAGCCAGCACCATCGCCACTTTGCGGTAAACTGCCTTCATTATTGTTATCAGACTCTGCAATACCGTTATTTGCGTTGATTTCATTACGCGGGATACGCATCAACAACCAACCATTATTGGCAGCCAAATTAAATTTGAATCCGTCTGGGAAGTTTGTTTCAACACGATTATTGAAACGAACTATATTTTTCTGAAGACGCAGGATATCAAACAATGCAAATCCTTCTCCCCATAACTCAATACGACGTTGCATCCAGACTTCATCCTGGAATCCTGCAGCCGAAGTAGCTTTGCTAGTATAAGAAGGATCACGATAACCTTTCACAAAATCTTCCAGGATACGTTTTCCTCCGCCAAGATCACCGCTCATAGCTTTTGCTTCAGCCTGGATCAGGATCATTTCTTCAGCACGCATCATACACCAGTCACCGGCATTGATATTATTACCTAAAATACCCTGATAAGCACCAAACTTAACATTAGTATAAGGATTAAATGCCATTTTCACATCAGGAACTACCAATGGTCCGATAGGCTGTCCGTCATAACCTCTCCAAGATACACCTTTTAAGTTTGGTGAATCCAGATTTTCATCAACCCACCAACCTTTTCTAATATCAGTATCAGGTATTTTAGTGTAAAGCAATGTGTTAATCATTTTATAACATCCCACACCTGCTGAATATGAATCTCCTGAGAAGGAAGAAATTACAGAAGGCCATGAAGGATAAGCATCCGGCATATTAGTAGGAGTCAGGATCAAAGCCCACATCCAGTTATGGTCATTCGAATCGATGAAACCAGGTTTGCCAACTTCATCGCGGCTATAAGGAGTATATCCTCCTAATGCATTTGTTGCATCTTCATAAGCAGCAGCCCAGTTCTGCATAACCAGATTAGCACGGGCACGAAGTCCGTAAGCTACATTTTGGTCGATCTCGTTTTTAGACTTTCTGTTATATCCTTCCAGCAAAGGAATAGCCGTGTTCAGGTCATCCATGATCAAATCATATACTTCCTGAACTGATGCACGAGGATTATTCAACAAATCGCCTTCAGCCTTATCTGTCACAATCGGCACAGCCGGTTTACTTTCATTTCCTTTATAAGTAAACTGATATTGCTGAACGAGTGTCAGATAGTCGAATGCACGGGTTGCAATTGCCTGTGCTTTATAATAATTAAGTGTTTTATCCGTATTATCTTCCGGAATAGTGGAAATAATATCGTTAGCCATTTTAATCTGGTTGTAGATCATGGCCCAACGCATATTGGGATTTGCATAATTATATACTCTATCCGCATATTCACTGGCAACGGAGAACCAGTTATATCCACTGGCATCACTCACCATATCCGCGCCATTCAGGTCAAGAGACAGACATGCTGCCGGATAACCAAAGTCGTCATCGCGTGGGTTATCTTCACCATACACACAATATTGTTTACCGATTGAAAAGTACATACCACTCAAATCGGCCGCTACACGTTCAGGAATTGCTTCAGCTATTTCCTGCTTTTGGTCAGAAGTTGAATTTCCACCTTCAGGCTGTGTATCCAGATCTGTACAAGAGGCAGTAGCCAAAACCAGTCCCGGAATTAATATCCATGATTTATTTACAAATTTCATAATCTTCATCTTTTTTGTTTACAATAAATTAGAATGTAACACTAATACCTCCGGATAAACTGCGGAGTGCTGAATATTTTGCACCTACTGCATCATCATTACCAAAGTATGCAACACCTAAGTTCTGGCGGGCATCAAGACCTTTTCTTGAAGCGATAAGTGCCACGTTATCTCCAGAGAAGAAGATACGCAAGTTATTCACCATGAATTTAGTTGTCCATTTTTTCGGGAAAGTATATCCTATCATTACACTGTTCAAACTTAAATAGTTAGAACTTTGCAGGAAGCGTGAAGACAAATCCTGATTTCTCTTATCTGCACTGCTGATACGGGGAATGTTACTACCCTTGTTCGTTTCGCTCCATGCATTCAAGATATCTTTGTGCCAGTTGGTTCCTGCTGTATTCGCTTCACCACTGTGCATCAACTGCTGGTAAGAATAGTCATAAACTTTACCTCCCAACTGATAAGATAATCCTACAGAAACATCGATTCCACGATACTGAAGAGATGTACCGAAACCACCATATACTTTAGGCAGAGTAGAACCCAGGTCCGCTTGTTTAGCTGCGCTGAAATCATCTGTTGTTGTCATATCTCCGTTATCAGGATCCACATAATATAATGCTTTACCTGTTTCCGGGTCAACGCCTGCATCTTTAACCAGATATGCGTTATACAAAGAACCTCCGACATTGCGGATAGTTACAGAACTCTTGATACCACCATTATTCTTAGCTGTTTCTGCTAAGTCAAGAATTTTATTCTTATAATGAGTCATATTCAGGTTAAATGACCATGTCAGATCTTTTGTTCTGATAATATCAGCATTCAAATCTAATTCGACACCGGCATTTCTCATTGAACCAACGTTCATCGGGATTGTTGAATAACCTAATGAAATAGGCACCGGCTGGTTGTAAAGCAAATCAACAGTCTTGCGGCTGAAATATTCGAAGCTACCACTTACTCTTTCTTTGAACAATGTAAATTCAAGACCAGCATTAAAGCTGTACGAAGTTTCCCAAGTTATATCTTTATTACCTTTGTAAGTAAATGATGTAGCAAAGTCACCAGCACTGTTAGAGACTGTATACTGGTCCAGATAAGCGTAATAGTTAGGAGTAAGACCATCAGTGAGCAGTAAGTTATCGTTACCCTGTACACCATAGCTGGCTTTTACCTTCAACAGATCAATCCATGTAGCATCCAGATTCTTGAAGAATTCTTCCTTGTTCATTAACCATGCAGCACCTACACTACCAAAGTTACCCCAACGATTGTCCGGATGGAAACGGGAAGAAGCGTCACGACGATAAGAAGCAGAAGCAAAATACTTTCCGTCATAATCATATTGTACGCGTGCTAAAATACCCAGTGTTGAATAAGTATCTGTTGAAGAACTTACTGTCGGAGGTGTTTGGATAGCATTGCTTAATTCTCCAATGAACGGGTTATACAATTTTTTGTTCGAACCTTCCATTTTCTGAATTTTCAGGTTATAAGATTCATAACCAACCAAAGCGTCAATATTATGTGAGCCAAAACTTTGTTTGTAAGTAAGCAAATATTGCTGGTTCAAGCCTACATTTCTTTCATTCTTAACATTTACATAACCTTCAGAACCTACAGCACCGCCATAGAAAGGATTGTTTAAGATAGAACTTCTCTGGTTGCTTGAGTTTACACCCACATTTGCCGTAAATTGCAAACCTTTATACAAGTCTACAATCGCATAGAATTTAGTATTCAAAACATCTGTGTAAGCATGGAATTTGTCCAGTTCCAAAGTTACCCCTGGGTTTGCCATAGGCATGAAAGGACGAACCTGACCAGTTGAATTACCAAAGTCATAAACCGTATAACCACGATTATCAACTCTTACGCTACCATCATTGTTTCTTACATAAATCGGATAGATCGGACCAATCAGGTCTGTGATATAAAACAAGTTTCCTGACGATCCCCATTTGTCCTGTGCATCCGGAGCTTTACTATCATAATATGTATAGGCCATATTGGCACCAACTTTCAACCATTTTTTAGCCTGATAGTCTACTTTCGAACGTCCGGTATAACGAGTAAAGCCCGAACCGGAAATAATACCTGCGTCATCCAGATAACCTAAAGAGAAGTAATAATTGATTTTGTCAGAGGCACCAGATACTGTTGCATTATATTCCTGACGCAAATTACCTTTATTAAATGTATTATCATACCAGTCATCCGGTGTATAATAATAAGAACCATCGCTATAACCTAATGTCGAATTAGGATTGATACGGCCATCTGCACCGATAAAATCTTCTCCGTTAGGAGTTGTATAAACCTGATATCCTACACCTCCGTTATCCGAAGAAAAGATATTGTTTAGTGCATAAGCACGAGCATCAGCAGCAGAGGCTCCAGCATAGGCTTTACTGTTGTACAAAGCCTTGTATGCTGTTTCATAATACATTGCAGGATCCTTCATTACATTATATTGTGGTACAGCACGAGAGTTGCTACCCCACTTTGCATCTACAGTCACTACAGCTTCTTTTGCTGTACCTCTTTTGGTTGTAATCAGTACAACACCATTTGCACCACGTGCACCATAGATAGCACTTGCTGAAGCATCTTTCAAGACACTCATAGATTCGATATCGTTCGGATTGATTGCCGCAATATCGCCATCATAAGGAACGCCATCAACTACATACAAAGGAGAACTGCTTGAACTCATGGAGCCGATACCACGAATACGGATCGTTGCAGCCTTACCCGGTTGTCCGTTTGCACTAACACCCTGCACACCAGCCACCTGTCCAGCCAACGCGTTCGTCACATTCGCAACTTGACGCTCAGCAATTTTTTCTGCTTTCATTGTTGACGCAGATCCTGTAAACGCTGATTTCTTTGCTGTACCATAAGCTACAACCATCACTTCTTCCAAAGCCTGTGAACTGGACTCCATTAGTACCTGCATTTTAGGCTTAACAGCCACTTCCTGAGTCTCCATACCCACGTACGAAAATACCAGAGTCTTTGCAGAACTCAGTCATAGGTAATTATCTGATTATCAGCATATTGATTTCTGATAAAATGTTTATTTTTCTGACAGTAAACTCCGATTTCAACAATGAAATAAATTGCACAACCAATACATATATCTATAATACAGATGTTTACAGTTTCGATATATTCAAAAGGTAGAATTTGATATTATAAAATATAATACTCAAATTCTACCTTCTAAATAATGAATTTAACTAAACTAACTAATGTTTTACAAGTCGTTCTTTATCCTTTAAATAGGTATTTTATTATCGTGAGGTTGTATAAATATTTTTCAACCAATACTCAAAAACAGGGTCTTGTATTTCTATTACGTTACCCGGAAGAATATCGATTAAATCTTTTTCCAAGGTGGCTTTTTTTAAGTTTTTGATATTTGCTGAAGTACCTAATTTATATTTTGCTAATACATCTTTGGATGAAAAGTTGACAACACCGTCTGCCACAGCTAATAAAAAGTTTATCTGTTTAGAACTCAACGTGTCTATTATATTTGCAAATAGCAGACTTAATTGACCTGTCAAACTTGAAAAAGATTCACTGATGATAGCTTCAGTACATATTTGGGGAGTTCTGAGCCAAACCTGCTGGCTTAACTGCTGGACATAATAGGGGTGGTCTTTTACCTTGGCTGCTATGCTGTTACATAAATCTTCTGATATGCTTTTACCCGTATCTGTAAAGCGTGTAGAAATAAACGAAACCCAATCGGCTCTACCTATTTTGTGCAAAAACAGAATATCTCCGAATTTGTAAAAAGGCATGCTGTAATCATTAAAAATATCCAGCAACATATGCCGTTTGCTTCCATAGAGGCAATAGCAGACAGATGTCTGTATTTGCCAATGAGCGCGTAACTTGCGCTGAAAAGCCAAAGGATCTTCATATTCGTTGATATTCTGGAATTCATCAATACATACGATTATTTTTTTTCCAGAGTCATTAGCTATGGCTTGCGGCAAATCCAGTATTTCATCATAAGTTAATTTATTATCCTTGAAAGTTATGCCAAATGAAAGTTCATAAGTCTGACTGGTATCTGATAATGAAATGATTGGAGCCAACTTTCCCAGATATCTTTTGACACCGGATACAAATTCTTCCCAGGCGGAAGTCGATACCTTTAACAGCGCATTTGCATAAGCAAGATAAAATTCTTCCTCCGTCCGACAATTGAAAATATCGACATGACAGATATAATAATCCTTACTTGAATTCAGTAACAACTGTGCTGTTTTGTTGACTAAAGAAGTTTTTCCCCAACGACGGGGAGATATAATGACGGTATTAACCAGGCTGTTAAAATTCTGAGTAAGCAGTTTGACTTCTTGTTCCCTGTCTGTGAAATTTTCTTTGTCTGCTATGCGACCGTAAACAAATGGAGTATTCATATTGCTTCTGTTTTTGTGAACAGAACAAAAGTAATAGAAAAACATCTAATTAACTAATTTGAAATCGATCTATTTCAAATCAATTGATTAGATGTGGGCTTTCTTCTCAAAAGTATCCTGTCTATTGGTCAATTTATCCCTATGTCTTTTTGATTACTATGCATACTAATTTAAATTACATCGGCAGGTAATCAATGGTTGATAACCATCAACCGTATGGTTCATAATTATCGGCCGATTGGCTCACAATTATCAACCATACGGTCGATAATTATCAGCCGCTGATTTCGTCGGCTTCCAATATAAGAAATAAAGCAATAAGTTGTTCATAAACAAAGGAATAAATAATAATGTGTTACAATAAAAAAATAGGGCGTATCGTAATCGCCGATACACCCTATTTTTTTATTGTTTTCTATTCTCAACGGCTTCCGCCTGCCCACCAAACGGGTTCAGTGTAAACGTATTGTCCGTCACCAAAAGCTGTTTTTATAGCCGGGTTGGCAAGAACATCGTCTGCTCCGTATCCGAAACGATACGGGAATCTGTTGGTATTTAACGGGTTCTTCAGTTCTACGAATTCTTCACCGGCACCTTTCATACGGCGGTAATCGCAGTATGCTTCGGTAGACTCGCCTGACGCTCCGAAGAATGACAGGTATTTCTGAATCATTGTTTCTTTCAGAGGATTAACTGTGAACAGAGGTTTTACGCTTTTCTCGAAATAATCTTCTGCAACATCTGCGCCCAGGTTTACTTCGCCGCCTACCCAATTCTCAGTAGCATCTATCAACATGTTTTCTGTATTTGCGAATCCGGCAATTACAGCTTCTTTCAATGCAGCTTCAGCCTCACTTTTTCTTCCTAAGCGACAAAGAGCTTCTGCTTCAAGGAATTTTATTTCATGATAACTGATTAACTGCGTAGGAGTAGTGATTGCCCATAAAGCCATAGACATACCATAAATATTCTGTACTTCATCCGGAGTCCCGTTGGGTGCGAAATTGATACTTTCAATATCTGTAGCCTGGTCTCCACCATATCCGTAAACAATATATCCTGTCGGGTCCGGTTCGATAAATGCCTGAGGTGCTCTCGGGTCATTTCTTTCTACGAACTTGTCTATCAGGCTTTCGCTGGCTGCAAAACTGTTACGGCTATAGCTGAAACCCCATAATGGGTTTACCTGAGAATCTCCATCGTAAATAGTTAATTTACATTCTTCGGCAGCAGATTTGAATGAGTTGTTTACATAAGTAAGAATATCTTCCAAATCTTTTGTCTTATTGCTGCTCTTGTTAAGCAGACGCATTGTATAACGGGCTTTCAACGCATTTGCGGCCTTGTACCATGCACTGGCTTTACCTGAATAAATATAGTCTCTTGAACCGACTGCGCCTGACAGACCTTCATCTTTGGCATTACCGCCGTCCAGAAGAGTGATGGCTTCATCCAGATTCTTATGAATTTCAGTGTAAATAAACTCCTGTGTATCTATTTTCGGCTGCATATAAGCCGGAGTTCCGTCAGGATTCAATATACCGGTTTCTGTGAAAGGCGTATCACCGAAGAAGTCTGTAACAATGGCTGCATTGTAGGCCAGATAAATTTTAGCAATAGCTTCAGTCACCACATTTCCTTGTTCGGAAGGGTCTTCCTGGCATTTCTGAATGGCTATTTTAGCATTCTTGATGTTAGAATAAACTGTTCCCCAAATATTGTTATAAGTCGTTGCAATAGTTGGTTCCCCGGTGCGTACTTCCGCTCTGTACATCTGATTGCTGATACCTGTTTCATGTTCCATGTAAACAGACGAGTAAAGAGAAAAATCTCCGCCAACTACACCAAATCCGGTGCTGACTCCCAGGTCTGTAATCAGAAACTTAGCAGGAGCATCCGTCGGGTTATTCGGGTTGTTATTAACCTTGTCCATCGCATCTTCCGTACAGGAAGTAATGCTGAATGCAGTCAGAAATGAAAAAGCTAACAGCTTTCCTATTTTATTTATTTTCATTTTGCGTACGAATTAAAATTTAACATTGACACCAAAACCGTAACTGGCTGTTTGAGGCATTGAATAGTCTTCAAATGCACCAGTCATGTTGTTGTTACCCTGGCTAGCTTCCGGGTCTAAATCGGGAACCTGCGCCCAGATAAGGACATTTCTTGCAAAAACATTCAGAGTAACCTGCATCCAATTGCTTTTGAATACCGGATAACTTACTGCTACTTCGCGAAGTTTTATGAATGAATTATCATAGATTGAAGATTCATCAATATTATTCAGGATACTATAATATTCTTGCTGTGCATTTGCACCTGTAATGCCAATATCATTTTTTGTACCGTCTTCTTTATAACCATCAAAGATGATAGTTCCTTCACGATTTTCAGTTCTCTTGCTTACACCGTAATAGTCTGCCAGACCGGATGTTCTGCTATACATTTGTCCACCTTGCTTCCAGTCAAGTACTGCACTGATTGTACAATCCCACAGACGTAATGTCGTGTTGAAGCCCATAATGAAGTCAGGCGATACTTTACCGATAACCTGTGCTTCACCGGCAATAGGAAGACCGTCTTCGTCGACCAGACGATTACCGTTGGCATCTCTCTTATAACCGACACCGTATATTACCGGATATTTTTCGCCGGCAGCTGCACGCACCTGCGGGGTTACATAACCTCCCAGGCTGATATTTTCCACACCCGGAGCAAGTTCGTCAACGTAATTGTCTATTTTTGTCCAGTTGAAACCGAAGTCCCAGTTTATGTCTCTCGTTCTGATTGGATTGAAAGACAAAGTGATTTCATGTACGTTCGTATGAAGTTTACCACCGTTTGTCACCAGCTTACCGGCTCCGGTCGATGAAGCCAGAGGCACATCGAATATCTGGTCTTTTACATTCTGACGGGAGAATGTATAATTTAATGTTACCAGGTTGTCGAAGAAACTCAGGTCTGTCCCCAATTCATAAGAACGTGTATTCTGAGGTTTCAGATTCGGATCGTAAATTTTGTAATAAGGCGTATAACCGTTACTACCGTTAATCGGATACAGGATTGGAGTTAAAGAATAGAAACCACCTCCGTATGTCGGTACAGAATAAAAGTTTTCACGGAAATCGCCAGCCTGTCCTACTTCTGCATAAGAAGCTCTAATCTTTGCATGGTTAACGACATCGTTTTTCAGCGCATCCAGTTCTGTCAGGATGAAACCCGCAGAAACAGAAGGGTAGAAGAATGCACGGTTTCCGCGCGGCATGCTTGAAACATAATCCTGACGTCCTGTCACGGTTAAATAAAGCATGTTTTTATAAGAAGCGGATACGTTTCCGAAGAATCCGACAGTTCTTTTCTTCCAGTGTTCGGAAGAAGCAGACTGAGTTGTTGCATTGTCGATATGATTCCATCCCGGGAAGTTGTAACCTGTTCCGTATTCATAATATTTACCTCTGTTGCTCTGGATTACTTCGTTACCGGCAACTACATTCAATCCCCAGTCTTCGTTGATATTCCAGTCATAATTAATTGTCAGCAACGAGTTGTAGGTCGCATTGGTCCAACCGTAATTTTCGATTTGACCTTTACCGCCTCCGGTGTTACTTCCGTAACCGTAACTATCGACATAGTCTGTTGTATATGAATCGACACCGAACATATATCTTACATTCAATGTATGGTCTGTCGTACCAAATTTCGTTTTGTAGTTTGCATACGCATTACCAAAGAAACGGTTTGTATTTTCAGTAAATTTGTTATTATCCATCGCCCAATATGCCTGGTCGAATGCACCACGGAATGAGTTTTGTGTATAAGGGTCGCCTGCGATATGGCTAGGAATTCCAGCCAGGTCGTAGCTTGGAGGTGCTGAATAAACAGTTCTCAGCAAACCATTACCCGAAGTAACTGCCTTATCGATTGCCGTAGTAATGTAATTACCGATGAATCCGGTAGTCCAATTGTCATGTAGTTTTGTTTCTGCACTTACTTTTACATTATATCTGTCCATACCTGTACTGGGAATGATACCATCCTGATGAGTATTACCCAAAGAAACGGAATAAGAACTCTTATCCAAAGCCTGAGCGACATTTATAGAATTACTCCAGGTTACGCCGGTATCGAAGAAATCTTTGGCGTTGTCGTATGCCTGCGGTGTAGTCCAAGGGTCTAAACCAGCTGCGGCACGTTGAGGTTGATAATACATACCTTCATGATTTCCATATTCTTTAGTATATGCATTACTTGTATTTCCGCCATAAGTCGGGTCATTAGGAAGGTCAGTAATTTTAGGTCCCCATGACAAACTGTTAGTAGGACTGTATTTTCCCGAAGCTCCCTGTGCATACGTTTTCTGGAATTCAGGAAGGCGTCCGATTACATCGAAACTCAGGTTAGAAGAAAAACTAATCTGAGGTTTGCCTTTAGCCAGGCCTTTACCACTTTTAGTCGTAATAACGATTACACCATTAGAAGCACGGATACCATACAAAGCAGAAGCTGCCTGACCTTTCAGGATATTGATGCTTTCAATATCGTTAGGGTCGATATCCACCGCACGGTTTGCGAAGTCGGCACCGCTCACACTACCATTGTTCTGCAAATCCGTATCAACGTCAGGTGTACTTGTTACAGGCATACCGTCAATTACATACAGCGGAGTATTGTCACCGGAGAAAGAACGTGCACCACGGATCGTGATCTGAGAAGACGCACCAGGCATACCGGAAGACGGTTTGATATCCAAACCTGAAACTTTACCCTGCAATGCGCCGGCTAAGTTTGAATTGGCAGCCTGAGTTAATTTATCTCCTTTTACATCCTGGACAGCATAACCCAATGCTTTCTTTTCTTTAGAGATACCCATCGCTGTAACAACAACTTCATCCAGATTCTGAGTATCTGATTTTAAAACTACTCTTACATTCGGGGAAACGGGTACTTCTTGTGTAAGCATACCGACGTAAGAAACTATCAGTACTTTACCGTTAGAAGGAACTTCCAACGTGAAGTTACCATCATAGTCTGTCACTGTACCGACCATTGTACCTTTCACAACAATCGACGCCCCAATAACCGGCAGCCCATCATCAGCGGAAATAACAGAACCTGCTACTTTCGTGTTCTGAGCAACCACAGTGCTTATACCTATTATGAGGCACAGCAGAATAAAAGTGAACTTTTTCATCATAAACACACATTATTTATTAAACTAATAGAATTTACCATATATAGACAAGTGTAAGATATTTAGATAGTTAAGTAATAAATGTCAGACTTATTAAGAGTTTATTTAGTCTTTGCAGAACTTGGTATAAAATGCGTAAACGAATCTAAAATCAAGGGCGAAAGATTTAAAAGAAGTAACAGGATATACATGTGGGTATCTTTTCAATGTATTTTCTATCTTGCTAGAACAGAAATAGAAATGACTTTATTTACTACTCATTTTCAAAAAAAGAGGGATTTGACTGACTATATTTTTTCACAGAAAATTAGTAGCCGATATTTTTTGACTTGCTTTGCGTTTCAATCCATCATCTTTATTTGGGGGCAAATGAAACGAAAAAATCGCGAGGCTTTTCTACCGGGGTGGTCCCCAGCGGTTTTTAGGTCAAATAAATCTTAGCCTGAAGTGTAAAAGGCAAGGGGTTAAAAATAGATAATTTTAATTCGTCTGTTTGTCGGAAATCTTAAAATAACAACAGCTGTTTCACTTCCGGAATACCCGATTTACTGGCTATTTTGTTAATTAACAGTCCTTTTTTTGTAAAAAGTTATTAGAATTTAGTTGTTATAATAAATTTATTATTACATTTGCGGTCTCTCAGGTATGTTTTATAATAGGTTTTTGGCAAAGTATTCACAAATATAGTGCAAATTAGTTATTTATAAGTTAAATAAAAAAGTGTGTCTATGAAAAAGTTGACTTATCTTTTGTTTTGCCTAATTTTAGGTATTGGGATGGCGACTGCTCAGACGACGAAGGTAACAGGTACTGTTATCTCGGCGGATGATAATGAGCCAATTATTGGTGCATCGATTGTCGTAAAGGGTACGATGGTCGGTACAGTGACTGATTTTGATGGTGCGTTCTCTTTGGATGTACCAAGTTCTGCAAAGACTCTGGTAATTTCGTACGTAGGTATGGAGACTCAGGAAGTGGCTGTTAAACCTCATTTGAAGGTTGTTATGAATTCGGATACAAAGCACTTGGATGAGGTAATTGTTACCGGATATGGAGTTACTAAAAAAGCGGCATTTACCGGTGCTGCACAGGTTGTTAACAGTGAAGCTTTAACAAAAAGAACAGATGCCAACTTCATGAAATCCCTGGAAGGATCTGTAGCAGGTTTACAGGTTAGTAGCTTTACCGGACAACCCGGAGCATTTTCTTCAACAACCATTCGTGGTAAAGGTTCCGTAAACTCAGGAACAGAGCCTTTGTTTGTTGTGGATGGTATAGCGATCTACACCGACAAAATGGGAGGATATAGTGATGCAGGAAGAGGTGATATGGCTTCAAGCCCTTTAGCAAACATGAATCCGAATGACATTGAAAACATTACAGTATTGAAGGATGCGACAGCCACGGCCATATATGGGGCACGTGCCGCTAATGGTGTTATTGTAATTACAACTAAAAAGGGCTCTACTGGAAAAGCCCGTTTCAATTTCAATGCAAAGGCCGGTACAAGTTTTGTAGGATATTTGGATAACAACTATCGTACAACAAATCTGGAAAAATATAAGGCTATATGGGCAGAAGGTGTCGTGAATGCCGGATATGCAGAAAATTTGACGGAAGGTAGTGAAATGGTTAATGAGTATGTAAACAGCTGGTATGGGGTTGATCTGACTGGGAATGTACCAAGTGTAGACTGGTTGAATGAGATACTTGGAAATGGTTTGACACAAGAGTATGATCTAAGTGTTCAAGGCGGTAATGATAAGTTGCGCTATTATATCAGCGGTAGTTACTTTCAGAATGAAGGAGTCATGATCGGTACAGGTATGAAACGTTACTCAGGCCGTTTTAGCCTGGACGGGAATAGTGGTCGCATCGGCTATGGTTTATCTGCAAATGCTGCTCTTTCAAACATAAACAATAGTATGACTGAAAGTCAGTATACGAATCCTATTGTTGCGGTGTATGATTTACGCCCTTTTCAGCAAGTATACAATGAAGACGGTACTTACAATTTGGATGCTAGTTACAATCCTATTGCGTTGAATGATAAAGACAAAGGCGATAAGAAAAATCAGAAACAAATAACAGCAGTAATTAATCCGTATTTTACTTACAAATTTATGGATGGATTAACTTGGAAAACAAATACAGGTTTGAGTATTATTGATTTGGAAGAGTTCTTTTATAATTCTATTTATAATCCTCAGTACTCCGGTAGTGGAATGTTAGGACAAAAGAATTTGGAGCGCGCAACTACATTATCTATTACAAATACACTCAATTTCAACCACTCATTTAATGATGTGCACAATTTGAATGTATTAGTAGGTCAGGAAGCACAAAAGGTTTCTTTTAGAAGTATTTATGCAGCAGCAAGCGGATATCCCAGTGATGCAGTTTTTGAATTGGATAATGCTTCAACACCTTCATCGGCTGGTTCAATGACAAAAGCAAGCACACTGTCTTCATTCTTCATTAATGGAGAATATAATTTCAACAATAAGTATTATGGCTCTGCTTCTTTCCGTTATGATGGCTCTTCTCGCTTTGGTGACAATAACAAATGGGCTCCTTTCTGGTCGGTAGGAGCAAAATATCGTATCAGCCAGGAAGCATTTATGGAAAATACGCAGGATTGGTTGACAGATTTAACTGTACGTGGTAGTTATGGTACTGTTGGTAATCAAGATATTGGCTATTATGCTGCAAAAGGTTTATTCAATTATGGATATTCTTATAATTCTAAACCTGGAGCTATTCCATATCAGATTGCCAATCCTGATTTGAAATGGGAAACGGTAGCAAAAGCTGATATTGGTATTAATGCAGTCTTGTTCGAGCGATTTACTGTTGAATTGGACTATTATAATCAACGAACTAAAGACATGATATTTGAAGTTCCTTTGTCTTATACCACTGGATATAGTGATATTTTACAAAATATAGGAGAAATGGAAAATCAGGGCTTTGAATTTCTTATCAATGCTGCAGTTATTAATAATAAAGATTTTAGTTGGAATATTAATCTGACCGGAACTGCCAATCGTAATAAAATTATTAAACTTGCAACTGATAAACCGATTGAAGGGACTACTACTATACGTAAAGTCGGAGAACCTTATTATTCATTCTATATGCCTGAGTATGTCGGAGTTGATCCGGAAACAGGTTCTCCTTTATGGTATAAGGGCACTGAGGGTTCTGAAACAACCTCAAATATTAACGAAGCTGGTCAACGAATTGTGGGCTCTGCTGATCCTAAGTTTTATGGAGGGATTGGTATGAACTTCCGTTATAAAGATTTTGATTTCTCTTTTGATGCCAGCTATACATTAGGTAATAAGGTATATAATAGCGGGTTTGCATATGATATGCAAGTCGGTCATTATTTCTTGGGTCCTGTATCTAATTATATATTTGAAAATCGCTGGCAGAAGCCGGGAGATGTAACAAAGGTTCCTAAATTTGTTGCTCAAGATAAATCAGGGGCAAATGCAAGTTCTTCACGCTTCCTGATGAACGGATCTTATTTGCGTATGAAATCAATGGTATTAGGTTATACTATTCCTCGCAATTTATTAAGCCAGATAGGCATCGACAGATTGAGAGTCTATGTTTCTGCTGATAATTTATTTACTATCACCGCTAAAGATTATATTGGTTTTGATCCGCAGACAAGAGCGAACGGTGTACAATCATGGGCTTACCCAGTACCTACGACAATTATGTTCGGACTTAATCTTGGTTTTTAAAAATCAAAATATAGCAGTACACGAATTATATAAATAAAGAAATATCAGATATGAAAAAAATATTATCAATTTTATTAGCAGGATGTTTTGCTCTAACAGCAATTTCTTGCGATGATTTCCTGACAGAAGAGCCTTCTACTTCTATTCCGGATGAAGCTGCATTTCTTTCTGCACAGGATTATGTAAACGCAATGAACGGGGTTTACTATACTTTAGGAACTTACCGTTTCTTAGGTCGTGATGTTTTGGCAATAGGGGATGTCCCGTCAGATTTGGCTTTGCATTCTGCCGCTACAACCCATTTCTACAATCTATTTACGTATCAGATTTTAGAAACAAACAGCTATCTGGAAGAAATTTGGGCTTACGGTTATTATGCTATTGATCGCTCAAGTCGGATAATCCAAGCGGGATTAACAGCCAGTGGCACCGAAACCGATATGGCTACCATTAATCAGAATATAGCACAGGCTTATGGTACACGTGCATTAGCAACATTTTATTTGACAAATATCTATGGTTTACCTTATTCCGATAATAATAAATCGACATTAGGTGTAGTTAATGTTTCAGAACCTATTGCAGCTTTTGCAAAAGTAGAGCGTGCAACAGTCGAAGAAAATTATAAACATGTACTTTCAGATATCAGTAAAGCAAAAGAATATTTTGCAAAAGAAAATGTTGAAGATGTTGACAATGTCAAGATGAATAAAGCGGCTGTTGCTGCTCTTGAAGCACGTGTAAAATTGTATATGAAAGATTATGATGGGGCTATTGCTGCAGCCAGTGAAGCCATCAGCTTACGTAATGGAAAAATAGTGTCCACAGTTATTGACTATCAGAAAATGTATAAAGAGTTGACAATTTCATCCGAAGATATATTTGTAATAGCAAAATCGGAAACAGATTATTTATCTGCAAATGCACTGAGTACATTATATGGAACCTACGGGGTTTCCGTTAGAAAAGAAGTTATAGCAGAATTCACTTCGGAAGATATTCGTTTGTCTTTACTCGGCGGTGAATGGGCCGGAGGAAAGATGGGAGGTATCACTGGTAACGATCAGGTTCAAAATTTGCCGGTATTCCGTTTGCCCGAAATGTATTTAACTCTTGCGGAATCATATGCAGCTAAAGCTGATTATAAAGAGGCTAAAAAGTTTTTACTTGAAGTTGCCGCAAAACGTAATCCGGCTTTAGATGTTGCTGCAATCAAAGAAGATGCAACGATCATCCAGATCATAAACAAAGAACGCAAATTAGAACTTTGCCAGGAAGGTCATCGTTTCTTTGATGCTCGCCGTTTAGGTGAAAAGATCAATGTTTCAGATAACACATATAAAAATTATGATGTGGCAAAATTTGTTTATCCCATACCTGTAGCAGAAGTTAATACAGGTTTCGGCGTTGAACAAACAAAAGGATGGGACACCAATCTACCTAAGTAATTATTAGATAAAAATCCCCTTATTTCATGAGAAAGAATGATTTAAGGGGATTTTTGTGTACTTACATTTTCCTATTCAGCTAACTTTGTATCAGAACCCTCCCGCCTGTAGACAAATCAATCAGATGCTAATCTGTATCCTTATACTAACAGGTGTTCAGATTAGATAAATTATGTAACATAAAAACTTAAAATTCGGGGCATACCAGCTCTGTAATATAAAAGAAAGGGCTACCTCTTGAGAATAAAGGTAGCCCTTTTTGTTGTGAATGGCGTGTAATAAAATATCAGTAAACGGTACACTTTTTATTTTTTCTTTCAATCAACAAAAAAATATATTTCCTTATGTTTCACTTAATGAACCAATTGTGTTAAAATGCGAATTTTGTATCCATTTCGGAAAGCTACTTCTTGATTTTTGTTTTTTATGATTAGTAAGTCTCTTTTATCTTTGTAGACTCATAGTAGAAATGAGTTATTCGGATCAATTGTTTTTTAAGGCAAGTCAAGGTGGGGATTTTGTCTCTTCGGAACTCCGGTAAATAAGTAATAACAAATTTTTAATTTGTCTTAGACATAAGAAAGAACTAATTATTGTTCCTTCGTGTTTCATTCAGAAAATAAATATATATCATGGAAAAAGTAATTTATAACTTGGTATTTAACCGCAAGAAGCAGTTAAACTCAGAAGGTAAAGCTTTGGTTCAGGTAGAAGCGTACTTGAATAAGCAGAAAAAGTATTTTTCGACAAAGGTCTATGTCAAGCCTTTCCAGTGGGATGCAAAGAGAAAAGCAGTGAAGAACCATCCTAATATGGACTCTTTAAATCAGTATCTGGCTAATTTTATTGCAGAATTAGAACAGCTGGAACTGGAGATTGTACATACCGGTAAGGAATTTTCGTTGAATGATCTGAAAGAGAAACCTGAAGCAGGTCAGACTTCTTTTTCTCTGTTTATGAAAAATGAGATTACCCAAAGTAATCTGAAACCGTCAACGTTGAAGAATCATTTTTCGACATTGCAGGTTCTTTCCTCATTTAAAACGGATGTGAGTTTTAATGATTTGAGTTTTAATTTCCTTTGCGATCTTGAGCATTATATGTTGGTAAATAAATATCACCGGAATACGATTGCCAAACATATGAAGCATTTGAAACGTTACATCAATCTGGCGATCAATAAGGATCTGTTTGATTTGCATCGCTATCCTTTCCGTAAGTACAAGATCAAGTATATGGAAAGTAAAAGAACTCATCTTACTCCGGAAGAGTTGGGACAATTGGAGAGTTTGAACCTGAAAGGGCGCAGGACATTACAACGGACATTGGACATGTTCCTGTTCAGTTGCTATACCGGACTTCGTTTTTCGGATATAGTCAGTATCACGAGGGAGAACTTTCTCATTATTGATGATAAGGTTTGGTTAATCTATTCATCTATCAAAACGGATGTCAATGTTCGTTTGCCTTTATTCTTATTGTTTGACGGGAAATCTCTTCCGATTTATGAACGTTATAAGAATAATCCGTGGACCTTGTTCGATATGCCGGCTTCTTCAAATTCGAATGTGAACAAACAACTCCGTCGGATTTGTAAGATGGCGAATATAGATAAGAAAGTATCTTTCCATACTGCCCGTCATACGAATGCTACATTATTATTATATAATGGTGCGAATATAACAACTGTGCAGAAGCTTTTAGGGCATAAAAGTGTACGTACGACGGAGATATACAGTAATATTATGGATATGACAGTAGTACGTGATCTTTCGAGTTTGTCAAGTATTAAATGATATTGGATAATGGCATTAGGGAACGTGGGGAGATTATGAGGGATTTTCTGGGTTCTCTAATGTTTTATTGACAAAATGTTAGTCCGCGTGGGGTGTTGCTCTGATTTTGACTCCCTGTGGCTTTCCTTTTGTTGTAAAATTCTGTTCTCAAACATTTATTTGTAAGTGAATTTTTCAGCAGGTTATACTTTGAAAAGTAAATAAAATATCCGACTTTTGTCTGCATGATGAATCAACCTTTAGCAGAGAGATTACGTCCGAAAACGTTGGATGATTATATCGGACAAAAACACCTTGTAGGGCAAGGAGCCGTGTTAAGGAAAATGATAGATGCAGGTCGCGTCCCTTCCTTTATTCTTTGGGGACCGCCGGGTGTTGGTAAAACAACATTGGCACAGATCATTTCCAATAAGCTGGAGGCTCCTTTCTATGCATTGAGTGCTATTAATTCGGGGGTGAAGGATGTGCGTGATGTGATTGAAAAAGCGAAAAGCAATCGCTTTTTTAATACCGTATCTCCTATATTGTTTATTGATGAAATACATCGTTTCAGCAAATCCCAGCAAGATTCCTTGCTGAATGCAGTGGAAACGGGTGTGGTGACGTTGATTGGAGCTACAACGGAAAATCCTTCTTTCGAAGTGATCCGTCCGCTCTTATCCAGGTGTCAGGTATATGTACTGAAATCATTGGATAAAAATGATTTGCTTACATTATTAAATAAGGCAATCAAAGAGGACGTCGTACTGAAGGATAAAGATATTGTCCTGAAAGAGACAGATGCCATGCTGCGTTATTCCGGCGGAGATGCCCGGAAGTTGCTCAACATACTGGAACTGGTTATTTCGGCAGAAGAAACGGACGAGATCGAGATAACGGATCAAAAAGTCGTTGACCGGTTACAGGAAAATCCGGCAGCTTATGATAAAGGCGGAGAGATGCATTATGATATTATTTCAGCTTTTATCAAATCGATCAGGGGGAGCGATCCGGATGGAGCTATTTACTGGTTGGCCCGTATGGTGGCAGGAGGGGAGGACCCTGAATTTATTGCCCGCAGGTTGGTTATCTCTGCTTCGGAAGATGTAGGATTGGCTAATCCGAATGCGTTATTGCTGGCGAATGCCTGTTTTGATGCCCTGAAGAAGATCGGTTGGCCGGAAGGACGGATTATATTGGCGGAAACTACGGTTTATCTGGCTTGCAGCCCTAAAAGTAATTCGGCTTATATGGCCATAAATGATGCATTGGCATTGGTTGAACGTACGGGAAACCTCCCGGTTCCGCTTCATTTGCGGAATGCTCCGACGACTTTGATGAAGGAGTTGGACTATGGGAAGGAATATAAGTACGCACATGACTATAAAAACAACTTTGTTGAACAGGTATATTTGCCTAAGGAAGTACAGGATCAGCACTTTTGGAAAGGGCAAAATAATCCGGCTGAGCAAAAATTGGTCGAACATATGAGGAAATTATGGGGAGACCGGTTTTGATTATTGACAATTAATAATTGAAAATTGATGATTAACTGGAATAAAGTTGTCGGATGAGTGGAAAAAGTGGCTTTTTGCTAATAATTTTCACTATTCAGTTTTCAAATTTCAATTAAATTCGTACATTAGCCGCCTGTTTTCGAAAAATACGTTACTTAAATAATATATAACATTAAAAAGAAATTGATATGAAGAAGCACAATTTTTCTGCAGGACCTTCTATTCTGAGCGAATACACGATTAAGAATGCAGCAGCAGCTGTTGAAAATTTCGCAGGTACGGGGTTATCAATTCTTGAAGTATCTCATAGAGGTAAAGAATTTGTTGCAGTAAACGACGAGGCCAGAGCTTTGATCAAAGAGTTACTGGATGTGCCGGCTGGTTACGAGGTTGTATTTCTGGGTGGTGGTGCCAGCATGCAGTTTTGTATGGTTCCTTTCAACTTGTTGAACAAAAAAGCTTCTTATCTGGATACGGGGACATGGGCCTCTAATGCGATCAAGGAAGCTAAATTATTCGGAGATGTTGATGTTGTAGCATCTTCAAAAGAGGCGAACTATACTTATATTCCGAAAGGTTATACAGTCGCAGAAGATTCAGACTATTTCCATTTTACATCTAATAATACGATCTATGGTACGGAAATGCGTTATGATCCCGATCTGAATGTACGTTTGGTATCCGATATGTCTTCTGATATTTTCTCCCGTCCGATCGATATCTCTAAATATGATGTAATTTATGCCGGTGCACAGAAAAATCTGGCTCCTGCTGGTGTAACATTGGCTATTGTCCGTACAGATGCTTTAGGACATGTAGACCGTGCTATTCCTACAATGCTGAATTACAATACACATATAAAGAAAGACTCTATGTTCAACACGCCTCCTGTGTTCCCGATCTTTGCCGCTTTGCAGACATTGAAATGGTATAAGGAGTTAGGTGGTGTTGCTGTTATTGAAAAGATGAATCTTGAAAAAGCAGCTATCCTGTATGATGAAATCGACCGTAACAAATTGTTCAAAGGTACTGCTGCCGTAGAAGACCGTTCTATCATGAACGTTTGCTTCGTAATGAACGATGAATATAAGGAGTTGGAAGATGAATTCAGTAAATTTGCTTCTGCTGCCGGTATGGTAGGTATCAAAGGACACCGTTCAGTGGGCGGATTCCGTGCTTCTCTTTATAATGCAATGCCGAAGAGCAGTGTGGAAGCGTTGGTTGCTACAATGAAAGAATTTGAAAAACAGCATTGATCATGACAAAAGTATTAGTTGCTACCGATAAACCTTTCGCTGCGATAGCAGTGAAAGGTATCCGTGAAGTTGTTGAAGGTGCAGGTTATGAACTGGCTCTTCTGGAAAAATATACGGACAAAGCTCAATTGCTGGATGCTGTGAAAGATGCCAATGCGGTGATTATCCGTAGTGATATCATTGATGCTCCGGTGTTGGATGCTGCCAAAGAATTAAAGATTGTGGTTCGTGCCGGTGCCGGTTATGACAATGTGGATTTGGCTGCTGCCACTGCCCACAATGTGTGTGTAATGAATACGCCGGGACAGAATTCCAATGCGGTTGCCGAACTTGTTTTCGGTATGTTGGTATATGCTGTCAGAAACTTCTATAACGGAACCTCCGGAACAGAATTGATGGGCAAGAAGCTGGGTATCCTGGCTTATGGTAATGTGGGACGTAATGTAGCCCGTATTGCAAAAGGCTTCGGTATGGATGTATATGCTTATGATGCATTCTGTCCGGCAGAAGTGATTGAAAAAGATGGTGTAAAAGCGGTTGCTTCCACTGCCGACCTGTTCAAGGCTTGCCAGATCGTATCTCTTCATATCCCGGCTACAGCCGAAACAAAAGGTTCTATCAATTTTGAATTGATGAACTCTATGCCTAAAGGCGCTATCGTAGTAAACACAGCTCGTAAGGAGGTGATCGACGAAGCCGGTTTGGCAAAGATGCTGGAAGAACGTCCTGACTTTAAATATATCACCGATATCAAACCGGCTATCGATGCAGACCTGGCTGCCAAATATCCGGACCGCTATTTCGGTACACCGAAAAAGATGGGTGCCCAGACTGCTGAGGCCAACATCAATGCCGGTATTGCTGCTGCAAAACAAATCGTTGATTTCTTGCAGAACGGTAACGAAAAGTTTAGAGTCAATAAATAAATCTACTACCATGGCAAAAATTAAACCTTTTAAAGGCATTCGTCCGCCGAAAGATTTAATAAAGGAAGTTGCTTCGCGTCCTTATGATGTGTTGAACTCGGAAGAAGCACGCGAAGAAGCGAAAGGAAATGAAAAATCATTGTATCATATAATCAAGCCGGAAATTGATTTTCCGGTAGGAACAGACGAGCATGATCCGGCTGTCTATGAAAAAGCAGCGGAGAATTTCCGGAAATTTCAGGATAACGGCTGGTTGGTTCAGGATCAGAAAGAACAATATTACGTATATGCCCAAACGATGAACGGACGTACACAATATGGGTTGGTAGTTTGTGCTTATGTGGATGATTATCTGAAGGGGAATATTAAGAAACATGAGTTGACCCGTCGTGATAAGGAAGAAGACCGCATGAAACATGTGCGTGTCAACAATGCTAATATCGAACCGGTTTTCTTTGCTTACCCTGACAATGCCGAGTTGGATGCTATCGTAAAGAAATATACGGCAAACGCTCCTGAATATGATTTTGTAGCCGAACTGGATGGTTTCGGCCATACGTTCTGGATCATCAATGATGATAATGATATTGCCCGTATTACTGAACTGTTTGAAGCTATGCCTTCTTTGTATATAGCTGACGGACACCACCGCTCTGCGGCGGCAGCTTTGGTGGGGGCGGAAAAAGCCAAACAAAATCCGAATCACCGCGGAGATGAAGAATATAACTATTTCATGGCTGTATGCTTCCCGGCAAATCAGTTGACTATTATCGATTATAACCGTGTGGTGAAGGATTTGAACGGACTTACCGAAGAGGAATTTCTGGCAAAGCTGGCTGCAAACTTTATTGTAGAGGATAAAGGAACGGAGATATACAAACCAACCGGTCTGCATAATTTCTCTCTTTACCTGGGAAACAAATGGTATTCATTGACAGCTAAACCGGGTACCTATAATGATAATGATCCGATTGGAGTCCTGGATGTTACAATTTCTTCAAACCTGATTCTGGATGAAGTGTTGGGAATCAAAGATCTCCGTTCGGATAAACGTATAGATTTTGTCGGAGGTATCCGTGGTTTGGGGGAGTTGAAACGCCGTGTCGACAGCGGAGAAATGAAAGTGGCCCTGGCCTTGTATCCGGTTACTATGAAGCAATTGATGGATATTGCCGATACCGGAAATATCATGCCGCCTAAGACAACCTGGTTCGAACCGAAATTGCGTTCGGGACTGGTTATTCACAAGTTGGTATAAGGAACTTTGTAAATAAAATAAAAGGGGCTGCGTCAAAATTCATTGTCTTGTCATCCTGGACTTGATCCGCCATGACGAAACAGGATTTTGACACAGTCCCTTTTTTTATTTCTTTACTCTTTCGGTCACTTTTGTCCCTGTATCTGTGGCCACTCCCTGCAACTCGACATATTCTACACTTAGAGGATTGCCGGACTTCGCTTTGACATATAGTGACTCAAGTATTGCCGGATGGTTTTCGATTGTTGTCAGGCATACATATTTGGAGTCTTTTTTGCAAATAGTCAGCTTTTTATCCGGATATGCGCTCAAAGTAACTTCGCTGGAATCATTCCCTTCCGAAACCAGTTTGTAACCGTATGCCATTTTTCGTTGGAAGTAGCTTAAACTGTTTGTTTCCCCCGGTCGTTCTTCCCGGTTTACCCAATAGACATTGAGGGGCGTTTTGGTATTCAATTTGCCGTTTTCCAGATTAACATCATAGCAGACCAGATTTTTATTGACGCTCCGGGCGATATGGAAAAGCCTTTCTGTTGTCGGATAAGTATTTTCTTCCGGCGAATTGATGTGTGAGGAAGCTATGAAAGTACAGAGCAGAAAGGCTGTCAGTGCAACCAATCGCTTTCCGGTTTGTCTGATTATACGGGAATTTTTCATTTTATAGCGGATTTTATTCGATTTGCGAGGATAGATAAATCAGATATTCTTTGATACCTTTTTCGTCATCTGGCTCCGGACTCCACGGAGCCATATTCTCAGGATGTAAAGGCGCGAAAGGCCCTGGCTTCACTTCATAAATAACTGTTCCCGGTTCCAATACGAGCAGGCTATGCCATATGCCCGGTTTGATTTCTGCACCATACGATCCGGCAAGCGGGTCCAGCAGAAGTTTTTCTGTGATATTTCCGTCATTATCAAAGATAAATAGCATGGCTTTCCCACGGAGCAGCAGAAAAATTTCGTCTTTATCCGGATTCAGATGACGGTGAGGGCGGATATAAGTATCCGGCTCCATGGCATTCAGCAGGCGGTTTACAGGATCGTCCAGTTGTTCATGGAAGTTGTAATTCATACGCAGGCGAGGTGACTGTTTGGCACGTTCGCTGGTCTCGTCGAGTAGTTGTTTATTTATTATTTTCATGTTATGCAACAATTATTTGAGGGACGAATGTACAAAATAAATTTTGTCTGTTATGCCGATAATCCGTACTTTTGTACGAAACCCTGAAAATCGGCTGCTTCATGAAACTCATTATATACCGCTTTTGTCTGTTGATATGTATCTTGTCTCTAACAATTTCCTGTAAACGGGAAGGAGAAAAGAAATTTGTTGTGGGCGTTTCCCATAGTTCTATCAATGATAGCTGGCGGAAAGCGATGGTTCTGGATATGCAGGTGAAAGCCTCCGAGTATCCCGGACTGACTCTGCAAATAAAAGATGCCGGTGAGGACAATGACACTCAGATCAAACAGATACGTGAGTTTATCAAACAACGGGTAGACCTTGTCATTATATCTGCCAACGAATCGGAGCCTGTCACAACCGCAGCCGTAGAGGCTTTCCGGGCGGGGATTCCTACTATTATAATAGACCGGAAGATTTATTCGGAAGAATATACGACTTTTATCGGTGCGGACAATTATGAGATTGGCCGTGCAGCCGGATTGTTTATCAATTCATTGTTGAAGAAAGAGAAGACAACGATTGTCGAAGTGTGGGGGCGCGAAGGTTCTTCTTCTGCCCGCGACAGACATAACGGTTTTAGTGATGCCCTTATTCATAATGATAATGTGATTCTGAAAACTGTTTACGGGCGTTGGCATTCGAAAGAAACAAAAGAGAATATAGCTGCACTCGGCCTGTTTGATGATATTGATATCGTGTATGCACATAACGATGTGATGGCTTTGGCTGCGCGGGAAGCTATTATGGAAATAGATCCGCTGGCAGTAAAAAGGATAAAGTTTATCGGCATAGATGCTTTGCCGGGGAAAGGAAAAGGAATCGAAGCGGTAAGTAACGGCTATCTGACTGCCTCTTTCGTATATCCAACCGGAGGAACTACTGCGATAAAGGTTGCCTGGCAGATACTGAACGGGCAGCCTGTCTCCAAACAATATGCACTGACATCAGCCCTGATCGACAAAGAGAATGCCGGTACATTATATTTGCAGACTGAACAGTTGGCCGATTATCAGGAACAGATCGAGAAACAGCGGAATAATCTGGAAGAGATGCTTTCGGAATATCGTTTTTTACAAAATTCAGTCGGTTTGATCCTGTTGTTGCTGGGAGTAGTGGGCCTATTGGCTCTTTATGTAATACATATCTTCCGTAAGGTACAGCGTAAGAACCATGAACTGAAGCGAACTAATATACAGGTGGAACAGCAACGCGAAGAATTGGCTGTTGCCAACCGGAAGATCGAACAGGCTACTACCCGCAAATTACAGTTCTTCACAAATGTATCCCATGAGATCAAAACACCGCTGACACTGATACTCGGCCCATTGAATAAGCTATCGAAAGAGTTGCCTCCCGATTCTCCGCTTGCCGACGACATACATATCATAAAGAAGAATGCCGACCGCCTGAAACGTGTTGTCAGCCAGCTGCTCGACTTCCGTAAGGTAGAAAGTAACAAGATGGATATGCGGGTGACGGAAATAGATCTGATTACCTTTATCGAAGATGTCAGTTCCTATTTCGATAATATGGCACAGAGCAAACAGATACAATACTCGTTTCAACACGATGTCTCTTCCGTAATGTTGTGGGTGGATACGGATAAGATGGAAAAGATACTGGCCAATCTGTTGTCGAATGCCTTTAAGTTTACACCCGACGGAGGAACCGTCACAATTCGTTTGCAGGATCATGCGGGATATGTTATCCTTTCGGTAGAAGATAACGGGAAGGGAATCCAGCCGCAGAACCTGTCTTCCGTTTTCGATCAGTTTTTTACCGCCGACCATCTTACCGGAACGGGGATTGGCCTGCATCTGACTCATGAGTTTGTCGGTATGCATAAAGGAAGTATCCGTGTGGAAAGTGAACCGGGGAAACGTACCGTCTTTTTTGTCGAGTTGCCCAAAGGAAAATCTCACTTTGATGAATCCTGTGTGTTTGCCCCTTCCGTAACAGAATTGTCGAGCGGCGTAGCCAATCTGGATACCCGTGAAATGGATGAGATTGTGAACCGTACCTACGATTATACGATCCTGATTGTTGAAGACGATCCTGATATTAATGCGTATCTGCAAAAAGAACTGAAACCGAATTTCCGTATCCTGACAGCAGAGAATGGCTTGGTTGCAGTGGATATACTGGCAAAAGAAAATGTGTCGCTGGTAATCAGTGACGTGATGATGCCCGAAATGAATGGCTATGAATTGTGTAAGCGGATTAAATCGGATATTGTTTTCAGCCATATACCGGTTATATTGCTTACCGCCCTTTCCGATGATAAACAGCGGATGTATGGTATTGCCAGCGGAGCCGATGAGTTTATCCAGAAACCGTTTAATATTGAAGAAGTAAAACTCCGTATCGTCCGTCTGCTGGAGGAACGTGCCCGGCTGAGGAATGCATTTGCCCAGGAACTTCAATCGCCTGCCGCTTCCGGATTGAAAACGGATAAGGCGGAAAGTATGGACGAATTGTTTATGCGCAAGTTCATGGCATTGATCGAGGAATCTTATCCTGATTCAAACTTCAGTATCGAAAAAGCGAGCGAAATGCTTGGCCTGTCGCGTGTGCATCTCTACCGGAAAGTAAAAGAACTGACAGGAGTGACGCCTACCGATTTCCTCCGTAACTACCGTTTGAAGCAAGCCGCTGCCTTGTTGCGTCAGAAAGACTGTAATGTCAATGAGGCTGCTTATGCAACCGGTTTCAGTTCCCCTCCTTATTTCTCCAAATGCTTTAAGGCGGTGTACAATATTACACCAACCGAATATCAGGAGAAAGGATAACACTCGTTACATTTATGTAACGATACTATAAGCCTGTTGAAAATAAACCTTTTATGTAACGAATGTTATCCTTTTTGTAGCATCCGTTATCGTCTGCTTCTGTTCCGTTCCTTAGTTTTGCATCATCAAACATAAGGAACAAAAAATCTCGTATTATAAAGAATTACTACATCATGGAACAGATGAAGCAACAAAATAAAAAACCGGTAGTGGTCGGTATTGGCGAACTTCTTTGGGATTTGCTTCCCACAGGTAAGACGGCAGGCGGCGCACCGATTAATTTTGTTTACCATGCTTCTCGTTTGGGAGCCGAAGGGTATGCTATCAGTGCCATTGGTGATGATGATAACGGAAGGGATATATTGAGCGAACTGGATAAGTACAAAATTCAGTATTTAATAGAAAAGTTACCGTATCCTACAGGAACGGTACATGTGGATATAGAGGATGACGGTATTCCCCATTACACAATAACGGAACGTGTAGCCTGGGATCATATGTCGCCTACCTCTGATGCGGTAGACCTGGCAGAACGTGCGGATGCTATCTGCTTCGGTGCTTTGGGACAGCGTTGTCAACAATCCCGTGAAACGATTCAGGCTATTCTTTCGTTTGCTCCCGATTCGGCGTACCGGTTGTTTGATATTAACCTGCGGCAACATTATTATAATAAGGTATTGATTGAAGAATCTCTGTACCTAGCGAACGTACTGAAAATGAATGATGATGAAATGTCGGAGCTGAAAAACCTGTTCGGTTTGAAAGGAACCGAAGAAGAGGTGGCTAACTGGTTTATGGAGAACTATAACCTGCGAATGGTTGTTCTGACGGCGGGTGCTGATTACAGTACGGTTTACACCCCCGACGAAGTCTCTACCTTAGCTACTCCAAAAGTGGATGTAGCGGATACGGTAGGAGCAGGAGATGCTTTTTCGGCAGCCTTGGTGATGTCGTTATTGAAAGGGCAGACATTGAGAGAAGCCCACGAATGTGCTGTAAAGATATCGGCTTTTGTTTGTTCCCATAAGGGAGCATGGCCGGCTTACGAATAAGAAATAGAAGATACTCATATATGTATAGGTTAATTGTTTAAGGCAAAAAGATGGTTAGTTTTAGGTTTTTAATTTAGGTTGGTTAAAAGGTCCGGCATTGCCGGGCCTTTTTATGTTTTAAGGAGAAAACATAAAAAGGGATTATCCCGGAGGATATCCCTTTTTATGTATCGATAATAATGTTTGCCTGTTTTACTAACAGACGTCTTATTAGTATTGTCTTTCCAACAACCAGGCATCCTGGAAATCAGGTGCATATTTAGCTTTGATAGCATCGCGACTGTCGGCAGCATCAGCTTTATCATTGAAGCTGGCAACGATTACACGCAACATGCCTTGTTCGTTTTCACCTAATACAGCGTTGTAACCTGCATTCTGCATACGTTCTTTCAAAGAGTAAGCATTTGTCTTGTTCTTGAAGCTACCGATAACCACACTGTAACGTTTCAGACGGCTGGCGTCTTCACCTTGTGCAGCGCTGATTTTTTCCGAGCGAGTCGTTGCTGTAGAAGTTCTGGGTTTGGAAACCGGGGCAACCTCTTCAACAATCTCTTCTTCTTGTTCTACTACCTCAACAGGAGCTGTAGACTCTTTTTCTTTGGCTTGTTCGTAAGCAGCCTTATAAGCACTCTGTTTAGGTTTACATGAGCCGAATGCTAATACCATACTTATAGCGGCTCCAAATAACCAAATCTTATTCATACTGTTCAGTTCTTAAATTACTTGTGCAAAGATATAAATTATATTTACTAATTTCGCACACAGAATATAATATATTATAATGTACATGAATAAATCTATTGCAACAATGGTTATGGCAACATCCGTATTACTAGGTGCTTGTAATCAGGAAGCTAAGAAAGCAGAAGACACAAAGCCAGTTATCGGACGTTCGGAAATCAAGATTGCCGACGGCCGGATGACGCCCGAGGCGCTTTGGGCCATGGGACGTATCGGCGGCATGAATGTTTCGCCCGACGGACAGAAAGTAGTTTACACGGTAGCTTATTACAGTGTTCCTCTCAACAGCAGCAACCGTGAAGTGTTCGTCATGAACGCCGATGGTACTGATAACAAACAGATTACCCACACTTCCTTTTCTGAAAATGAAGCAACCTGGATTAAAGGGGGCACAAAGATTGCTTTCCTTTCCGGCGAAAGCGGAAGCAGCCAGCTTTGGGAAATGAATCCGGACGGAACCGGACGGAAGCAGTTGTCCAATTATGACGGCGATATCGAAGGCTTCGCTTTCTCTCCGGATGAAAAGAAGGTCCTGTTTATTTCGCAGGTAAAGACGGTTCCGAGCACAAAAGACAAGTATCCGGATTTGGATAAAGCCAGCGGTATCATTGTGACGGATTTGATGTATAAGCATTGGGATGAATGGGTAACGACAGCTCCCCATCCGTTTATTGCTGATTTTGACGGAAATAAGGTCGGCAGTCCGATTGATGTGCTGGAAGGCGAACCGTACGAATCACCGATGAAACCTTTCGGTGGTATCGAGCAGCTGGCCTGGAATACGACCTCCGATAAGATTGCATACACTTCCCGTAAGAAGACCGGTAAGGAATATGCTCTTTCCACTAATTCGGATATTTATGTATATGACCTGAATACCAAGCAGACTGTAAATATCAGCGAAGGTATTATGGGATACGATACCAATCCGCAGTATTCGCCTGACGGTAAATATATTGCCTGGCAGAGTATGGAACGCGACGGGTATGAATCGGATCAGAACCGCCTGATGGTTATGAATCTGGAGACGGGCGAAAAGACATTTGTCAGCAAGGACTTCGATTCAAATGTAGACGGTTTCTGCTGGAGTGCCGATGCCCGTACGCTTTACTTTACGGGAGTATGGCATGGTGAATCGCAGGTATATAAGATAGAACTGGACAACGGCAATAAACTGACTCAGCTTACTTCCGGTACGTATGATTATGATTCAGTGAACTTGCTGGGAGAAAACAAGTTGATTGTTAAGCGCCACTCTATGAGTATGGGCGATGAAATCTATTCTATCGACCTGGCTGATAATAATAAGGTAGCTCAGCTGACTACTGAAAACAAGCAGATTTACGACCAGCTGACCATGGGTAAGGTAGAAGGACGCTGGATGAAGACAACCGATGGTAAGCAAATGTTGACCTGGGTAATCTATCCGCCTAATTTCGATCCGAACAAGAAATATCCGACTTTGCTGTTCTGCGAAGGTGGCCCACAAAGTCCGGTCAGCCAGTTCTGGTCTTATCGTTGGAACTTCCAGATTATGGCGGCTAACGATTATATCATTGTCGCTCCGAACCGTCGCGGTCTTCCGGGCTTCGGCATGGAATGGAACGAACAAATCAGCGGTGATTACGGTGGTCAGTGTATGAAAGACTATTTCACGGCTATTGATGAAATGGCGAAAGAACCGTATGTGGATAACGATCGTTTGGGTTGTGTCGGAGCCAGCTTCGGAGGTTTCTCCGTTTACTGGTTAGCCGGTCATCATGACAAACGTTTCAAAGCATTCATTGCCCATGACGGTATCTTCAATATGGAAATGCAATATCTGGAAACGGAAGAAATGTGGTTTGCCAACTGGGATATGGGCGGCGCTTACTGGGAAAAGAATAATCCGGTGGCACAACGCACATTTGCCAACTCTCCGCATTTATTCGTAGACAAATGGGATACGCCAATCTTGTGTATCCACGGAGAAAAAGACTATCGTATCCTTGCCGGTCAGGGAATGGCGGCCTTCAATGCAGCCGTGCTACGCGGTGTTCCTGCTGAATTGTTAATCTATCCGGATGAAAACCACTGGGTATTGAAACCGCAGAACGGCGTACTCTGGCAGCGCACATTCTTTGAATGGCTGGATCGGTGGGTGAAGAAATAACAGCCTGCTTGTGCTGGAAGAGTGGCTTGCCTGTGTTGAATTGGCGACACAGGCAAGCCAGCTCGCCAGCCTTATAGTGCTAAACGGATAAGCATCGGCATTTAAACGAGTAACTACTCATTTGCATACCGATGCTTATTCGTTACCGGCTACTGCAACGATGCCCCTAGTTCCCATAAAACATTTTAATTTTGTATATAAATAGCTATTTACATTAAGATTTCAAAAAGATATTTTCTATCCCGCAAATAATTACTTCTTTTGTCTCCCGATACTAAGAAGTTGATTCATGGCAGGTAGCAGTATTGACATAAAAACGATTGAAGGCTTATGGAATGGAGATCATAAGGCTTTTGAAACGGTATTTCTTACCTATTATAATAAGACGAAAGCTTTTATCTACGGATATGTAAAATCGGAATCCGACGCCGAGGAATTGGCTGAAGACTTATTTGTAAACCTCTGGATCAACCGGCAAGCTATCAACACCGCCAAATCTTTCGACGCCTATTTATATACGATTGCCCGCAATGCCGCTATAAACTACCTCAACCATAAATACATCCATCTGGCTTATACGAATAATTTCCAACCGGATGAAGCCGGTTCTACATCAGAAGAAGATCTTATCGCAAAAGAACTGGGCTTGTTAATCGATGATCTCGTAAACAAAATGCCGGAACAGCGTAAGCAGATTTACATACTCAGCCGCAACGAAGGACTGAGTAACGGCGAAATAGCCGAACGGCTGCATACGAGCAAAAGAAACGTTGAAAGTCAGCTAAGCCTCGCCCTGAAAGAGATTCGCAAAGCTATATTCGCCTTCATCCTTGCTCTGTTATAGTTTCCCCGGTTACGCTGCGCTCCGTCTGCATCGTTATATGAACAACAAACTGTCGTTTAATCGGTCGATCAGGTTGTTTAATCTTTCATCCGGTTTGTTTCCTTTTATCTCTGTGTCGGGAATTGTTTTATCTTCTATATGCAGACTACCGTTAGGATTTAATCCTGCCAATGCCGGGTAACGTACGAGTATACCACTAGCCGGCAACCGTATCACTACCGGATCGCTTCCGATACCGCCACCGGCAGTTGTCTGGCCGGCAACAGTAGCCCAGGAGGTGCTTTGGGCAAAACAAGCAAATTCATCTGCCGCAGAAAAGACGCCTGAATCTGTCAGGATGATTATTTCCCCTTTAAAAGGGATAGGCAAATACGGATAGATGATGGTTGTTTCCTTCGTTACCTTAAATGTTTGTTCTGAAAGTTCCAAAGGTGGTGATATAAATTGTGAAGATACATCTATGGTGACATCACTGTTCAGATAGCGTGAAAAGAATAAACTGTTGTGCCTTCCCTTTTTGATCGCGAAGTAACGCTGGAAGCAGGCGGGTGCATATATCAGCCGTTTCACGATCCCTTCCATCCAGTAAGAGCTGCTCCCTCCTTTATTACCTTGTATATCTATGATGAGATAGTTGTAGTTGCTAATCCTATAAAGAAATTCATTTATTCGCTGAAAATCATTCTCCCGGCTTTCCGGATCGAATGACGATATGTGTAAGATCCCTATCTTACGTGAAGGAATGATCGAATCTTTATACTGTGAATTGTTCTTTGAAACGGTTTCTTTTGTATTACCTTTCTTTAATAATTTACTCCAATACCCCATCTCTTTGTCCGATTGGTTCAATGTATTTACCCAGGGTATATATCCCGGATTTATTAAGCAAGCTTCTCCGTATTTTGTGCGGTAGTGGCTCCAGTACACAGTAGGGGAGAGATCGACTTCTTTGTCATGCAGGCTTTTTACGATGGAGTCGAGCAGCAATATATATTCTTTATTATTCTTTGTGTTGCACACTTTCTTCAGAAAAGAATCCTTTTGAGATAACCACGACTTTCCGTATACACGTTCATACAGGCTGAAATAGGGATAATTGCTTTTTAGTGTTTCTACCAGAAAGAGAAAGTCCTTCTCTTTTTCTGTTGACGTTAATTCTCTGACTTCCTGAGATAGTCCTATTTGCGCGATACATGCAAATAGCCATATGAATATACTTTTCATTCTTCTTTTTCTTATTATTATTAAAATTCCTGTCCGATAATAAAGTGAGGATGCCAGCCTCCTCTTTTTCCATTTACCTTATCAAATCCGTAAGCCATATCGATACCCATCAAACCGATCATCGGCAGGAAGATACGTGCACCTACACCCACAGAACGTTTCAGATCGAACGGATTAAAACTCTTCAAATCCTTCCAGGCGTTACCGGCTTCTGCAAAAACCAATCCGTAGATGGTAGAAGACGGTTCCAGCAGGAACGGATAGCGCAACTCCATTGCTAAACGAGAGTAGGCATGCCCGTATGAACTGTAACCAGCGTTACCGGCAATACTTCCGTTTTCATACCCTCTCAAACCAATCGTTTCGGTAGCATAGGTGCTGGAGTATCCGCTCATGCCGTCGCCACCCATGTAGAAGGTTTCAAATGGTGAACGTTTATGGCTGTTGTATGATCCCAGGAATCCGTATTCAACACGTGTCATTAATACCGGCGTACGCTTTACCGCTACCGGAGCCAATGGAGAGAATAGCTTTGCTTTGAATTTCCATTTATGATACTCGATAAACTTAAACTTATTCGGGTCGCTATCACTCATGCTGGTATAATCCTTTCCATCCCATAAAGAATAAGGGGGAGTTGCGCTTACCGACACCGAAAATTGCGAACCGTGACGAGTGTACAACGGGTTGTCGATCGAGTTGCGTTGCAACATCAATTCCAGATTGACATTATGGCTGGTACCGTTCTGCACGAGAAAGTAGGCCCAGTCGTGCATAATATACATCTGATAATTCAATGTTGCCATGAACTGAAAGTAGTCGTCCGGCCAGTTTAGTCGTTTACCGTAACCGACAGCAACACCAAGCATCATGATCGACTTATCCGGGTCGTAGGCCAGTTCGTAGTTGTTGTAGTTATTACCGTAGCCGCTGCCATAACCGGGATAATAACTACCGTAATTTGACAGATTGTTATTATAGTAGCTACTACTGATATCTGTTTGTTTGGAAAAGTAGGCACTTACAGAAAGCGTATTCGGTCGTCTTCCACCAAACCACGGATCCATAAATGAAATACTGTATGCCTGATAATAACGTCCATTGGTCTGGCCGCTCAATGTCAATGTCTGTCCTTCCCCCTGCGGGATGATACCTTTATATGTCTTCGGGTTCAGAAAGTTCTTCATGGAGAAGTTGGTAAACTTCAGACTTAGCTTACCGATCACCCCTGTCTGTCCCCAGCCGGCTGAGAACTCGATCTGGTCGTTTGCCTTGGAAGTCAGGTTATACTGTATATCTACCGTTCCGTTCTCCGGGTCGGGCAGCGGTTTGGGATCCATATTCTCCGGGTCGAAGTGTCCCATCTGTGCAATTTCACGGACTGAACGCATCAGATCTTCACGACTGAACAACGTGCCCGGCTTGGTACGCAGCTCACGACGCACGATATCTTCATACAAACGGTCGTTGCCATTAATGATTACACGGTTGATAGTCGCCTGCGGGCCTTCCTGAATACGAACTTCCAGCGAGATAGAGTCGTTATCCACATCCACTTCCACCGGATCGGCACTGAAGAAGATGTAACCGTTGTTGTAATAAATGTTAGACACGGCGTCTTCGTCCAACGACAAACGCTCGTTGAGTTTCTTTTGGTTGTAAACTTCCCCCGGCTTCATACTCAGTATCGCTTCCAGATAATTGGAATCATATTGTGTATTACCTACGAAACGAATATCTTTCAGGTAATATTTGTTGCCTTCTTCCAGTTTCAGAAAGATATCTACTAGCTTCTCATTATAATTAACAACACTGTCTGAGAGTAAGACGGCATCACGATAACCCTGTTCGTTATATTTGGCGATGATGTTCTGTTTATCCTTCTCATATTCTTCGGAGGTAAACTTTTTTGTGCTGAAGGCTTCCAGTATGCTGCTTTTCCAGTCGTTCGGGAGGCTGAATTTCTCGTTTGTTTTCTTCATCGCCTTCTTCAGCACTCCGGTAGTCAGCGCTGTATTTCCTTTGAAGTAGATACGGTGAATCTTTGTCTTCTCGTTTTTATTGATATTGATATCGACAATCACTTCGCTTTCTTTCGACAGATCGTCGCGCTGAACGATATCCACATCTACGTTCTTAAAACCTTTGCCGTCGAAGAATTTCTGAATAACAATCTTTGCCCGATCCATCAGGTTAGGAGTTACCTGGAAGCCCTTCTTCAAGCCCAGCCTGGCTTCGAGGTCTTCCCGCTCTCCTTTCTTGATGCCATGATAATTTACTTCCGATATACGGGGACGTTGTTTCAACCGGATTTCCAGCCAGACTTCGTCGCCTTCTAGCTTAGTTGCCAGTATCTTTACATCCGAAAACAATCCATGTTTCCAAAAACGCTTTACCGCTGTTGTAATTTCATCGCCAGGGATTGTCACCATGTCGCCAACCGACAGCCCGGAGAAGCCTATTAACACGAAATCATCATAATTCTTAATACCCGTCACCTTAATATCGGCAATCTTATACCGTTTGGGATGATTATAAGATATTTGTACTTTTGTTTTGGCTATTGAGTCATTTTGTGCACATACAGTTTCGTTAGAAAAAAGCATCAGCAAGAAGGTAATAGTGAATAATATCTTCATATCAAGCATTCATTTTAGTTTCGTTTCTTTTGTTATTGTCTATTAATATACAAACTGGAGGACAAAAGCTCAATAAGAAAAGTGGATTGTTATCAAAAAACAGTGGGGAATTTGTGCGTGAGGAAACAATAGGAAAATCATATTCCCACTCGTATGGGGAAAAATCCCCACTATGATGGGGAAGTATTCCCACCTATGTGGGGTATTTTCCCCACACTGTAAAAATAACTGGGGATATTCATGAAATATTCATTTTCTTACTGAGTTTTCCTCCCTTTAATTGTATATTATAAAAAGTAATCAAATGGAGAATAGTAATATATCGCGAATCGTCCGGCAATATCTAAGCAAACGCTTTCCGAAGGAAACTGAAGAAAGGATTCAGCGGTGGATTATTGCTGATAAGCACATGAAAGAGAAAGAGGAAGCCTCGTTGGCCTATTGGACTGAGTTGGAAACGAAAATCACCCCAGATACGTATGCTGCTTTGAAGCGTGTCAACAGCCGAATCGGATATTCCGAAAGGCAATCGGCCGATACCCTATTCTATAAAAAAGCACTTCGGATTGCAGCTGTACTCATACCTCTGTTTCTGATTACCGGCGGATACTTCTATTATACGCAGCATAAACTGACAGAGATTACCGTGGCTTACGGAGAAACCAAACATCTATTCCTGCCCGACAGCTCTGAAATATGGATTAATGCGGGTTCAAACGTAAAGTTTCCGAAAACATTTACCGACGACAGTCTGCGACAGGTCTATCTGGAAGGAGAAGCCTATTTCTCCGTAAGAAAGAACCCGGCTCAACCTTTCATTGTGAAAACAGAACAACTCTCGGTAAAAGTGCTTGGCACGAAATTCAATGTCAAAGCCTATCCGGACGATGAATGCATAACTGCAACACTGACAAGCGGAAAAGTAGAAGTCAGCCCCCAATCACAAGCCCCCCAAACCCTTGCGCCCAACGAGCAACTAATTTATAATATCAAGACTTCCGTATTGAATATTGAAAAGGTTTCACCGGCAGAAACCGATGCCTGGCTTTCCGGACAAATCTTATTCATCAATACCTCTTTCGGAGAGATGATACAGACGTTGGAAAGGCATTTTAATGTTACGATTGATGATAAAACAGCTATCTCGGCATCCAAGCAATATACTGTTAAATTCCTGAAAGGTGAAACACTGGATGAAATACTCAATGTGTTGAAGGATGTTGTCGGTTTTACCTATCGACAGCAAGGTGCAACTATCGTATTAAGTAAACAATACAAATAAAACCTGATGGATCGGATCAAATCAAGACGGTTTTACCGGATTATCGTTTTCTTATCTCTTGTTTTCCATTCTTTCGTGAGCATCGCTCAGAACAAAGGAAAAACAATCTCTATACAAAACAAAAGCATATCCGTCAAAGAAGCTCTCGCCGCTATCGAACGACAAACAGGTTACAGTATCGCTTATGAACAAGCGGCTTTAGACCTGAATAAAATGGTCCGCCTCTCACTCAAAGAGGCAGATGTCGATCAGGCTCTGGCAGAAATATTGAAAGACGGACAATACACTTATCGGATAAAAGGGTATCATATCATTTTATCTCCGGGAAAATATGCCGGCCGGCAAAAAGAAACAAACAGGTTCGTGCAGTCGATACGGGGAGTCGTCACTGATTCCAAAAGCAATACTCCGATCGAGTATGCGACAGTAAGTATTTTAGGTAAACTCTCCCTGGGGGCTGTTACCGATAGTCTGGGCTGCTTCCATATGAAAGAAGTGCCTGTCGGACGCTATGACATACAGATATCCTATATGGGGTATAATACCCATATAGTCAATGAAGTGCTTGTAACTTCCTCCAAAGAAATACAATTGGATATATCGTTGAACGAAAACATTCATCTTCTCAGTGAGATCGTCGTGCATCCCGAAGTGAAGAAGTCTGAAACGGTTAATCCGATGGCTATCACCGGAGGACGCATGATAAGTATGGAAGAGGCAAGCCGTTTTGCCAACGGCTTCGATGACCCGGCTCGTCTGAGTTCCGCCTTTGCGGGTGTAGCCGGCGAAGTAGGAACAAATGCCGTTGCCATCCGGGGCAACTCTCCGCAATATACGCAATGGCGACTGGAGGGTGTCGAGATTCCCAATCCCACCCATTTTGCTGATCTCTCCGGTTTGGGTGGTGGTTTTCTTTCGGCATTGAGTACGCAGGTGATCGGTAATTCCGACTTTTATAACGGAGCTTTTCCGGCTGAATATAACAATGCTCTTTCGGGAGTTTTCGATATGCATATGCGTAACGGGAATAACCGGGAGTACGAACATGCCTTTCAGGTCGGATTAATGGGTATCGACCTGGCATCGGAAGGCCCGATCAATAAGAAGCAGGGTAGTTCTTACCTCTTCAACTATCGCTTCTCGACGACTTCACTTGCAACGAATGGCAGTGCTAATCTGAAATATCAGGATGTATCATTCAAGCTGCATTTCCCGACTTCGAAAGCTGGAACATTTTCTATCTGGGGACTGGGATTAATAGACCGGAATAAAGCGGATGCAGAAGATCCTTCTGACTGGGAAACACAAGCCGACCGGCAATCGGCTAGAAACAACCTCGAAAAACTGGTCGGGGGAATTACTCATACCTATTTCCTCGACCGGAATACTTACCTGCGTTCCTCCTTGTCTGCCACTTATTCCAAAGATCATATATTGGCCGATCAACAAATCCCGGACGGCAACTCTGTACATGTCGGAGATATTCAAAACCGGAAATGGGATATCCTATTCAACGCATACATCAATAAGAAGTTCAGCCGTGCACATACCAACAGAACCGGTATTACAATTACAGGGTTGAATTACGATCTCGATTACAAGATCAGTCCTAATTTTGGTTTGAATAAGCCCATGGAGCAGCTTTCAAAAGGGAAGGGTAAAAGTATGGTTCTTTCGGCTTTCAGCAGTTCGGTGATCGACATAAACCGCCGTATAACGGTCAGCCTGGGAATTACTTCTTCTTATTTTGCACTCAATAACAACTGGTCTTTGGAACTGCGAGCCGCCCTGAAATGGAAACCGGCTGCCCGGCATTCTTTCTCCCTAGCCTATGGCCTGCATAGCCGTAGAGAAAGGCTTGATTACTATTTTGTAGAACGGAACGTCGAAGGGCAATCTGCCTCCAACAAATATCTGGACTTCTCGTATGCGCATCATGCCGGACTCAGCTACGACTGGACTGTCAAACCGAATCTGCATGTGAAGATAGAACCTTATTATCAATATCTATATAACATTCCTGTCGAGGATCATACCTCTTTCTCCCTGATTAATCTTCAGGATTTCTACCTGGATAGAGTTTTGACAAATAACGGTTCGGGTAAGAACTACGGCGTCGATGTAACGCTGGAACAATACATGACAAACGGATTTTACTACATGCTGACCGGTTCTCTTTTCAAATCAAAATATAAAGGAGGCGATAATATCTGGCGGAATACAAGGATGGACAGAGGTTTCCTGTTGAATGTGCTTGCCGGAAAAGAGTGGATGGTAGGTAAACAGAAACAGAATATGTTTAATATAAACGTTCGCCTGTTCTTTCATGGCGGCGACCGTTATACGCCTGTTGACGAAGAAAGATCGAATGAAGAGCAGGATGTCCTGTTTGACGAAACGAAAGCTTTCAGCAGGAAATTCAGTCCGGTACTGAACGGGGATGTATCGCTCAATTACAGAATAAACAAACGAAAGTTATCTCATGAATTCTCGTTGAAAATGCTCAATGTCGGAATGTGTACCGGTATGCATTATTATGAGTATAACGAGAAAACTAACAAGATCAAAAGAGAAAAGGGAACCGGTTTGATCCCCAACATCAGTTATAAGTTGTATTTCTAGCTATTTATCCGTATTTGCATAGTGAAATCAGGAACCTGATTTGGTGAAGGCGTAAAGATAATACAATTTATTGAACCTTCTCCAAAGTAATATTCCTAGCGTAGTCAGGCTGACAGGAAAACCGCACCAGATACCTATCGCTCCCCAGTCAAGGATGAATCCGCAGATGTATCCGATCGGCAAAGCCAGCCCGAAATGACAGAAGAAAGCCCTGTAAGCCATATACTTCACATCGGCTATGCCGCGTAATGCATTGGCAAACAGTATTTGCAGTCCGTCCCCGAACTGATACAGGATAACCGACCACGACAGAAGGGAAACCATTGCCACCACATCATGTTCGGGAGTAAACAAATATCCCATGTTTTTATGGAAGGCGAGGATGAACAGGACAAACAGAACAGCCACTCCCATAATCAGATGTAGTCCGGCAAAAGAAGCCTGACGGATATTCAGCCAGTCACTGTATCCTTTGAATACACTTACACGAATTGTAACGGCGGCAGCTATCCCGTAATAGACCATGAATCCGAGTGTCGTGATTACACCTAACACCTGATGGGCGGCCAGTGCGGTGCTCCCGATCCATCCCATCATAATAACACTCAGACTGAACGAACCCGTTTCAACCCCCATTAACAATCCCACCGGAAAGCCTAAACGTATCAGGTTGGAGAGGTTCAGGCGGTTTACGACTCCGTTTTTGAATCCGGTCAGGAACTCTTTATATTTTTCCCTTCGGGCAAATAAAACGCAGAAAACGATAAATGTAAGGATACGACTGACAAGTGTGGAGATACCTGCCCCGGTCAGTCCCATCTCCGGAACGCCGCATTTTCCATAGATAAGAAAATAGTTCCCTATAATATTCAACACGTTTGCCCCGAGCATGATCCACATCGGAGTAACCGTATCGGTCGTACCGTCGCTGAACTGCTTAAACGAATTGAACAGCATGGCGAATATCACCGAGAAAAGCTGTAAGATATAGTAGGGAACGATATATGGCATCAACTCTTCCGGCTGTTTTAAAATATCGATGTTCAACAGGAGCAGGAGCATCAAAGTACTTAACAATACCCCGACGATGAAATTGATAAAAAGACTGTTCTTCAATGTCTCTCCGGCTTTGTGATATTCTTTGTTGGCATGCAAGCCGCCGATAATAGGAGTGAGGCCGTATGAGAAACCCATCCCGAAGATAAAAGCCAGGTTAAAGAAGTTATTGACAAAAGAAGCGGCGGCCAGTTCGGCTGTGCTGTGATGTCCCACCATGATGTTGTCGGCAAAACCGACAATAATAATGCCCAGCTGCCCCAGCATGATCGGGACACCCAGACGGATTGTTTCTTTATAATGTTCTTTGTAAGCAGAGAGTTGTATCATTGCATTCTTTTAGTCGGTTCATCAGCACAAAAGAGTGGTAAGTATCTGATGAGTTTTCAGAAAGAGGTAGGTCTAATTTAATTTAGAGGTAGGTCTAAATTGAATTACACGTACCTCTAAATTGATTTAGACCTACCTCTAAATATAAAAACATTGGATATTCTCCGGAAAGATGTTGTGTATTTTCCGGAAAAGGATCGTATTAAATTATTTCTACAGACTCGATAACCACATTTTCCAACGGGCGGTCCTGGCGGTTGGTCTTTACGTTCTGGATGGCGTCCACTACGTCCAGTCCTTCTACCACTTCGCCGTATACCGTATATTCGTTATCCAGAAAAGGAACACCGCCGATTGTTTTGTAAGCTTCGCGCTGTTCCGGAGTCAGCTTGGCTTCCTCTTTGCGCTTTTCAGCTTCCAGTTCTGTTTTTCCGACCAGGGTATCGCGGATGATGGCCAGTTCGGCTTTGTCGCCACTTTGGTAAGCTGCTTTGATCTTCGCTGCATTCTCTTTTTGCAGACGGGCGAAAATAGACTGTTTCAGGCGACCTTCTTTCTGCTTTTCCATCTGGGCCAGTTCGCTGTCGGAATAAACTTTTCCGGTTACGATATAGAATTGGGAAGCGGAAGATTCTCTTTCCGGATTCACTTCATCGCTAGTACGGGCTGCTGAGAGTGCTCCTTTTTTGTGGAAATATTTCGGATAAACGAACTCGGCAGGGACCGTATATCCCAGGTCGCCGGCACCCAGTTGTTTGTTCATCGGAGCATCTTTAGAGGTGACATCGCCACCCTGAATCATGAAATCCTTGATGACACGGTGGAAAAGCAGGCCGTTGTAAGTGCCTTCCTTTACCAGTTTGATAAAGTTGTCGCGGTGTTGCGGTGTTTCGTTGTATAATTTTAGTTTGATGTTACCCAGGCTGGTCTTCATCAGAACCTGTGTTTCGTTTGTTTCCATTTTTCGTTTCGTTTAATGATTATTTATCGACAATCGTCATTGTCTTGATCTTTATATTCTTTAACGGCCTGTCGTCCTCATTTGTTTCGACAAACTGGATTTTATCGACAACTTTCATGCCTTTTATTACTTCGCCGAAGATGGTGTAGGTCCCGTCCAGGTGGGGAGCGCCCCCTTCAAGCATATAGGCTTCTCGTTGTTCAGGAGTAAAGGTTTTATTATCTTTTTCCTCCATCTTGTCCAGTTCCATTTCCGTATAGAATTTTCCGGTAACGATGTAGAACTGCGAACCCGATGAGGCGCGTTCCGGATTCTCGTCGTCGCTGGTACGGGCGGCACAGAGCATACCGCGTTTGTGGAAATATTTCGGATAGACGATCTCTGCCGGGATGGTGTAACCCGGGTCGCCGTCCCCCAGATGCTGTTCGATAGGTGCATCTTTCGAGTTGATGTCTCCGCCTTGTACCATGAATTGTTTGATGACACGGTGGAACAGGAGGCCGTCGTAGCGCTTCTCTTTCACATTTTTGATAAAATTATCCCTGTGCTGGGGCGTGTCGTTAAATAACTTCACTTTGATCTTTCCCATGTCGGTATCGATCAGAACAAGGGTCTCAACTTCCTGCGCTTGCAAATGAAGGGATGACAATAATCCGATTAGGAGTAAACCTATAGCAAACAGCTTTTTCATCTTCGTTTTATTTTGTTATTAAGGCAACAAAAATAGTTACTTTTAGTCGTTAACGCAACCTTTTAACACAACCTTTTCATGCAATGCTTGTTCCTTACTGGTAAAACGTCTAAACAAAACACATTTATGAAAGCATTTGTTAAAGGAGCAGCTTTGTTGCTCGGGGTCGGATTGTTATCCACCCATGCCCAGGCTCAGAAAGTGATCATTAAAGATGAGGAGCCGAATTCAATCCTGTTTATTTCCCGTGATAAGGCGGGTGATGAAATTATCCGGATACTGAACGAAACCCAGAATCAGCGTTTCCATGAACCGGGCATTCCCCGTTTTCTGCTGACCGACCGTAAAGGGCGTTTCGCTCTCGGTATCGGAGGATATGTGAAGGCAACAGCCGAATATGATTTTGGCGGTATCTCCAAAGATATTGATTTCTATCCCGCACTGATCCCCAACAAAGGTGCGTCGCATGTCAGAAACCAGTTCCAGATGGATGCAACAACCAGCACGGTCTTCCTTAAACTGGTGGGACACACCAAACATCTGGGCGACTTCGTGGTCTATACGGCCGGTAATTTCCGTGGAAATGGTAAGGGTTTTGAACTGAGAAATGCGTATGCTTCCTTGTTGGGATTCACACTCGGATATGACTATGGTTCGTTTATGGACCTGGCGGCTATTCCTCCGACGATCGACTTTGCCGGTCCGAACGGGATGGCGATTTATCATGCTACCCAGTTCCGTTACGAACGTTCGTTCGGGAAAGGATGGAAAGCCGGTGTCGGTGTGGAAATGCCGGTGGTGGATGGACTGACCAATGATAACCTGAGTATCGGTTCGCAACGCATGCCGAACTTCCCCGCCTATCTGCAATATGGCTGGAACTCTAAGAGCCATCTGCGTGCCGCCGCTATCGTCAGAAGTATGACGTATGATAACCTGGTTGCCAATAAAGCGGAATCGGAAACAGGCTGGGGCGTGTTGCTCTCCACCACATTCAACCTTTGCAGCAAAGTACAGGTGTACGGACAAGGTGTTTACGGTCGGGGTATCAGCCAGTACATGAACGACCTGAGTAATCTGAATGTGGATATTGTTCCCGATCCCGACAAAGCCGGACGTATGCAGGTTCTTCCGATGATGGGATGGTATGCCGGCCTGCAATATAATATTACTCCGAATGTGTTTGTTTCGAGTACTTACAGCCAGTCACGTTTATATAGTGAAAACGATTATCCGTCGACTCCTTCCGAACAATACCGCTACGGACAATATCTGGTAGCCAACCTGTTCTGGAATATCACTCCCGACTTGCAGGTCGGTGCCGAATATCTGAGAGGATGGCGCACGGACTTTAACGACCAGACTCGCCATGCCAATCGTCTGAATCTGGCAGTTCAGTATAGTTTCTAGTCGAACGGGCAAAACCGTTAAAAGTCAAAGCGCCTCTTTGTCGTATTGCTTTTTTGTATACCTTTGTAGCTATTGAGGGATAATTAAAAAGGTAATATGAATTTTATGATGAGGCAGGTTGCGGTTCTATCGCTGCTATTGTTATTATCGATATATGCGAAAGGAGAGAATACTCCGGTTGTATCTGCTCGGGATGCGGCCGGAGCATTCCCTTTTGAAAAGAAAGTTACCGGGCGGGTTGTTGATTCCGGCGGTAAACCGTTAGCGGGAACAAATGTGGTGGAAGAAGGCACGACAAACGGTGTCGTCGCGGATGCAGGAGGTAATTACTCGCTGTCAGTGGGGGAAGAAGCGACGTTGGTATTTTCTTTTGTCGGCTATAAAACAAAACATATTCCTGTCCGCGAACAGCAATATATGGAAGTCGTGTTGGAAGAAGATGTATTGTTTCTCGACAATGTTGTCGTAACCGCCCTGGGCATAAAAAGAAAAGAAGCCTCGCTGACCTATTCCGTCGAACAGGTTGATGGCGAGGAACTGAACCGGGTGAAAGACCCGAATATGATTAATACGCTTGCCGGAAAAGTTGCGGGGGTACAAATAAACAAGGCTGCTTCCGGCCTGGGCAGCTCTTCTAAAGTCCTGATGCGTGGCATCCGCTCGGTGGTAGGTAACAACCAGCCTTTGTATGTCATAGACGGTGTCCCTATTCTTAATTCTGCCAATGAACAGGCTTTTTCCGCTATCGGCGGTACTGCCGATGCCGGAAACCGTGATGGCGGTGACGGTATCTCTAATCTGAATCCCGAAGACGTTGAAAGTATCAGTATCCTGAAAGGTTCGCCGGCAGCAGCCTTGTATGGCAGCCAGGCGGCTAATGGCGTTATCCTGATTACAACGAAGAAAGGCAATCCGGATATCCGTAAGATATCCTTTTCAACCAGCCTGATGTTTGATAAAGCCTTTTGCCTGCCCGAGTTCCAGAACGAATACGGAGTGTCCGACAACGTGGAAAGCTGGGGAAAGAAAGCCGACCTGCCGGTATATGATAATGCGGGCGGATTCTTCAAGACTGGTCTGACCTCTATCTCTTCTTTTTCCGTAAGTGCAGGTAACAAGAAATACCAGACTTATTTCTCCTATGCCAATACAACGGGAAAAGGTATCATCGAACATAATAGCCTGTCAAAACATAATATATCTCTCAGAGAGACGGCTTTCCTGTTTGACGAGCGTCTGAAACTGGACGGCAGTGCCTCATTCCTTCGGCAAACAACGAAGAACCGCAATCCCAGCGGCGGCTTCTATATGAATTCTTTGGTGGGACTTTATCGTTTCCCGCGAGGTGTGGATATTTCCGAATACAAGGAGAACTTTGAAGTATGGAACCCGTCCCGGAACCTTAACGAACAGAACTGGCATTCCGATACCCAGGATTTTGAACAGAACCCGTATTGGGTCACAAACCGTATCCGGAGCAAAGATTCCCGTACCCGTACGATCCTGTCGCTGAATGCCGAACTCAAAGTGACGGACTGGTTTAAGATACAGGCACGCGGCAGCCTCGACTATCTGTCGGATAAGGTGCGTCAGATGTTTTATGCCTCCACAGCCCCGGCTTTGTCCGGTCAGAACGGCAGGTATATCGAGGCGGATTATCAGGAAACGCTTTTGTACGGGGATATTATCGGTTCCTTTGAAAAGAAATTCGGACAGTTTTCCCTGAACGGTGTGATAGGAGGGAGCATCAACGACAAGTTGGTGAACTCCCTGCGCTATGATTCGAAAACTGCATCATTGAAATATGCCAATGTGTTTAATGTGGCGAATATCATTATGGACGGTTCAGCTTATATCGACCAGCAGATTGATGCCCACCGTCAGTTGCAGTCGCTGTTTGCTACTGCGCAGGTCGGTTACAAGGATATTTTCTTTCTCGACCTGACAGCCCGGAACGACTGGTCGAGTACGCTGGCCTTTACTCCGAATGAAAAGAAAGGCTTTTTCTATCCGTCGGTAGGCGGGGCCTGGGTGATGAGCAAGATGTTCCGGTTGCCGGAATTTATTTCTTTTGGCAAGCTGAGAGCCGTATGGAGCAAGGTCGGTAACGACATACCTTTATATATAACAAACCCAGTTTCGCATGTGGGAGCCGGTGGTGAAATAGAATATGCCGATTCCGCCCCGTTTGAAAATATGAAGCCCGAAATGACAACTTCGGTGGAGCTGGGTACGGAATGGCGTTTCCTGAACGACCGTATCAGTTTTAGCGGGACGTATTATAAGACGAATACCCGTAACCAGTTCTTCAAACTCCCCGCCAAGTCGGGAGACAAATATGCTTATCGTTATGTCAATGCAGGAGATATTCAAAACATCGGTTGGGAGGTCAGTGCTTCCGCATTGCCGGTTGTCGGTAAAGATTTCGAATGGAAATCGTCGCTGAACTATTCGACCAATAAAAATAAAGTAGTCAGGCTGCATGAAGAATTGCCTGTCTTTATTTATGGTCCGAGAGGCTTCTCTTCCAGTTATGCAATGAAGCTGGTGGAAGGCGGTTCTTTCGGGGATATCTATGGGAAAGCATTCCGCCGTGATGAGAACGGGCATATCCTTTATGAAACGGAAGGTGGCAAAAAAGGTCTGCCCCAGGTGGAAGGCGAAGGAAACCTGATTAAGGTAGGAAATGCAAATCCCAAATTCACAATGAGCTGGAACAATACGTTTACTTACAGGAACCTGTCTCTTTCGTTTCTGATAGACAGCCGTTTTGGTGGTGAAGTCTTGTCGCAGACGCAGGCCGATATGGATATGTTCGGCGTGACTCAGGTAACGGCTGATGCCCGTAATGCCGGCTTTGTCATGCTGGAAGGAAACAGGATAGAAGATGTAAAAGGCTTTTATAAAAATGTAGTGGGAGGACGTGCGGGAGTAACCGAATATTATATGTACGATGCGACCAATATCCGTCTGCGTGAATGTTCGCTCGGCTATGCCTTGCCTGGGAAATGGTTGGAGGCGACGAAAGCTATCAGGCAGGTTCACCTGGCTTTCACTGCCCGTAATCTCTTTTTCCTTTATAAGAAAGCCCCTTTCGACCCTGATTTGATTCTTTCAACGGGAAATGATAACCAGGGAATAGAGGTCTACGGTATGCCGACCACCAGGAGTTTTGGTTTCAGTGTAAAATGTGATTTTTAATTCAGGAGTATGCAGATGATAAACAGAAAGAAAGCAACCTTCCTTTTTATTCTTTTCCTGTTTTTTCCATCCTGTACGGGACATTTCCAGGAAATGAATACAGACCAGTCCGGAATCACCGATGAGGATATGACTGTCGATTTCAATAATCTGGGTATTCCGTTGGGAATCATTCAGCAGGGAATCTATTTCAATTATGATTTCGGAAAAGGAAAGAACTGGCCTTACCAGATTATGCAGAATCTGAATGCCGATATGTTCAGCGGGTATATGCACGATTATAAACCCCATAACGGTGGAAGCAGCAATTCCGATTATAACTTGCAGGACGGTTGGAATGGTACGAACTGGGGATATACCTATGCCTATATCCTTCCGCAGATAGATAAACTGGAAGACTCTACCCGTGTCAATTACCCGGAAGTCTACGCAATAACGAAGATTCTGAAAGTGGAGGTCATGCACAGAATATCCGATATGTATGGTCCTGTCATATATTCTACATTCGGAAACGACGACGGTGTTTATTCTGCCGATACGCAAAAAGAGGCATATGATGCTTTCTTCCGGGACCTGGATATAGCGGTCGGGTTGATAACCGAACATCTCCGGAGCAAAACGATTGTTCCCGACCTTTCGGATTTTGATATTCTGCTGGACGGAAATTATACTTCCTGGCTGAAGTTTGCCAATTCATTACGGATGCGCCTGGCGATACGGATAGCAATGGCTGATCCTGAAAAGGCCCGCAGTGAATTTCTGAAAGCGTTCCATAATTCTTACGGAGTTTTCGAAACGGTAAAAGACCGGTTAGTCGTTTCAACCCGGAACGGTTATCAGAATCCGTTGGGGGAAATAAACCGGATATGGAATGAAGTCTATATGAACGCATCCATGGAATCTGTTTTGAATGGTTATGAAGACCCTCGCCGTGAATTCTTTTTTGAACCCTGTGCGGAAGACACCGGAGAAGCGGTTCTGCACGAAAAATACAAGGGAATAAGGCAGGGTACCTGTTTCTCTCATTTGTTATATGCTTCTCATTCGAAGATATATGTGAATAAATCGACCGAACCCATATTGATGACTGCCGCCGAAGTTTGGTTTTTACGTGCCGAAGCAGCATTGAGAGGTTGGACGGCGGAGAATGCCGGGGATAACTATCGCCAGGGAGTATCGACCTCATTTATCCAATGGGGAGCAGGCGGTCTGGAGGATTATCTTCAGTCTGAGCGCACCGGTGCAGATTATATAGATGCCATTGACACTTCCAACAATATAGAAGCCCGTTGCAAGGTCTCTCCCAAATGGATTGAAACGGCCCCAAATGAAATCAAACTGGAGAAAATCATCACCCAGAAATGGCTGGCGGTCTTCCCGGAGGGTTGTGAAGCCTGGGCGGAACAGAGGCGTACCGGCTATCCCCGTCTTTTCCCTGTGAAAATAAATAATAGTAAAGACGGTTGTATCGATACGGAAATTATGATCCGGCGCTTGAATTTTCCGGCCGATCTGATCGATACGGATATTCCGCTCTACAACTCGCTTGTGAAGGCTTTGGATGGTCCCGATCATGCCGGGACAAGAGTATGGTGGGATAAGGGTAGAAACTTCTAAAATATTAATATGTGTTAAATATATACGAGGCACCCCTAGATAGGAAAGTGTTGTGTGTATCCTTTATAAACGAACCTGAAAAAGGTACTATTATTAAGGAAATATATGCAAGACACAGTAATCATATCTCTTCTTCAGAAGTACATAAAAGATCAATGTACGGAGCAGGAGTTGCGTACTTTACTTCAATGGTTGAAATCTCCGGACAGCCATATTGATCTCGATTTGGTTGTACAACCGCTTTGGGATGCAATAGATAAAGATATGTCTCATCCGAATGAAGAAAGAGAAAATGAACTGCGCCGGGAAGTTTCTTCCTTGTTGTCTGAAATAAAACAAAAGAATAAGTTTACTTCTGACTCCAGAGTCAGAAGTAAAAACCGTTTAAACGGTTTTTACAGGGTTGCAGCTATTTTAATTATTGCTTTCAGTGTGACGTTAGGTTTACTGAAAGTCCTTGATCGTCCGCAATCGGTTGTTACTTATGCGGAGAAAATATCTGCAAAAGGCGAAAAGAAAAACTTACTTCTGGCAGATGGTACTAAAGTAATCCTTAACTCTGATACAAAACTAATAATCCCCAGCAATTTTAATAAAGAGGAACGTATTATAGAGATGGAAGGAGAGGGATTCTTCGATGTGACTCCTAATCCGGATAAACCTTTTATTATAAGAAGTGGGGAAGCCCGGGTAAAAGTATTGGGTACCTCTTTCGATTTTAAATCTTATAAAGAAGATGAATTCATTAAGCTGACGGTGTCGACAGGAAAAGTCAGAGTAAATGTTGCCGACCAAGATCTCCAACTGGCCGTTTCACCGAATGAACATCTTTCAATCAATAAAATAGATGGAAATGTCCGTAAGGAAAGCATAGAGGAAAATAACTATATAAAATGGATACATGGTTCTTTATATTTTAACAAAGAACCGATCCGTGAAGTAATCAAGACAATCAATCGTACATATAACCGGAAAGTGATTCTGCAATGTAAAAATTGTGATTATCGCATAACTGGTACTCATGATAACAAGAGCATTGAGGCTGTTATTGAAGCTATCTGTTTTACAACAGGACTTCGAAGTAAACGTGAAGGAGGTAATATTATATTATATGAGAAACATTAAAGTCTAACACTAAAAAAATAGAATGCCTATGATAAACATTTGATAGTAACGTATATGAAAAAAGCAGTAGTGCTGCTACACTACTGCCTTCACTAAATTTCAGCAGAAACCTTTAAAACAGTATTGAGCCACTGGGTTGTAAGGTATTTCTGCCTGTCTTAACAAACATCATTTATTAAAACATTACAAATGTATGAATTATAATCTAATCTATAACAAGACTCTTATGCGAACTTCGTTAACCGTTTGTGCTATCGCTCTGTCGTCTCAGTTACTCTGTGCGGAAGGAGCTTTAGGGCAAAGTCTTAAAGAAAACGATATCACGTATGTGGTGAAACAAACGTCTGTCAGTGACGCTTTTGAACAGTTAAGTAAAATCACCGGTTTTAATTTCTTTTATGACGAATCAGTCTTAAAAGGATTAAAAAATGTAAGCGTACAAATTAAAGAAGGTACGATAGATACTATTTTACACGAATTATCCCGTCAGACGGGACTGTCTTTTAAAAAGATCAATAATACCATATCGGTCAGCAAGGGACAAGCTAAAACTTCTTTTCCGGCTGTTGAACAGAAAGTGAAGAAAGTAACGGGTACTATTCGCGATAATCATGGTGAACCCATTATCGGTGCGAATGTGTTTGTAAAAGGTACAACGAGTGGTACAGTGACGGATATGGATGGTAATTTCTCCCTGGAAGTTCCGGAGCAGGGTACTTTAGTTGTCTCATATATTGGTTATCTGACAAAAGAAATGCCGATAGGAAAAGGACAACAAAATGTGGAAGTTGCATTGATTGAAGACACCCAGGCTTTAGATGAAGTCGTAGTAGTTGGTTTTGCGAAACAGAAGAAGGCTAATCTGACCGGTTCCGTAAGTAGTGTTAAAATGGATGAGGTGATGGGAGACCGTCCGGTTCCGACTACAGGTGCTTTGTTACAGGGAGCGGTTCCGGGTTTACAGGTTACTTCCGGTAGCGGTGAACCTGGTGGCGGTTTGGATTTTAATATTCGTGGTACAACGAGTATCAATGAAGGTGAGCCTCTTATACTTGTCGATAATGTCCCGTTCTCCGGTTCGTTGAACTTACTCAATCCGAATGATATCGAATCGGTTACAGTTCTGAAAGATGCAGCATCAGCCTCTATCTACGGAGCCCGTTCTGCTTTTGGTGTTATCCTGATTACAACCAAAGGAGCTCAGAAAGAACAGAAGGTACAGCTGACATACAGTAATAATTTTTCTTTTTCAAAACCAACGAATTTGCCGGTAAAAGCAACTCCGCTTCAGACCGTTCAGGCATATTCCGATATGGGTTATATTACTTATTATTCCGGTCAGACAGTCGATACATGGCTGGATTTACTTCACGAATACGGCTCTAATCCGTCTGCTTATGCGAATGGGTATGCAGAGATCGGTGGCATGCGTTATCAGTTGGCACAAACGGATATAATGAAGGATTTCTTATCGGAAACAGGTTTCCAGCAGAAACATGATTTTTCTGTGAGTGGGGGGACCGAGCGTTCTTCATACCGTATTTCTTTGGGATATACGGGTTCCGATGGTATTATGACAACCGATATGGATAGTTATAAACGTTATAATGCGAAAGGTTTTATCAGTTCGAAAATAACAAATTGGTTGACTGGACAGTTGGATCTTAGTTTCTATAAGTCGGATAAAGGTATGCCCAGCGGTGCAAATTATGCCAAAGCTGTATGGGCACCGTCTTACAACCCGACAGGAATGATTACAATCAATGATGAGGAATTGTATTCTGGTACGGCAGGTAACCTGACTCGTCTGGGAGGACAGAACACGAATGCGATCTCTGATACGCGTGTGTTTGCCAAATTGATAGCAACGCCGATTAAGGATATGGTTCTTAATGCAGAGTTTACATACGATAACCTGAATGAAACCGAGACAAAGTATTCAAAACGTACCCGTTTTGCTAATTCTGATAAGTTCTCGGAAGAATACACATCTGATTATTCAACATATAGCCGTCAACGTGCTATTACAAATTATACGGCTTTGAACATTTACGGTTCATACGCTAAAAGTTTTGCCAATAATAATTTCTCTTTATTATTGGGATACAATCAGGAATCCAATCATTATGATTATTTGAAGGCTGAAACTTCAAATATGATCAATGATGATATGCCTTCGATATCTCAGTCTGTGGGTGTACAGAAAGCGTATGATAAGTTTACTGAATATACGGTGATGGGATTTTTCGGACGTTTGAATTATGATTTTGCAAATCGTTATTTGCTTGAACTGAACGGGCGTTATGACGCTTCTTCTAAATTTCCGTCGGGTAGCCGCTGGGGCTTCTTCCCTTCTCTGTCTGTGGGCTGGAGAGTGATGGAAGAAAGTTTTATGGAGCCATTGCGCGATTATATTCCGGAATTTAAGATTAGAGGATCAATTGGTACGGTTGGTAATCAGAATATCGATCCTTACCAGTTTGTGCCAAGTATGGAATCTGAAAAGTCAAAATGGCTAGATAATAATACACAGCCTATTACTCTGAAGCAACCGGGTTTGGTGAGTGGAAATTTCACTTGGGAAACAGTTCGTACTTTAAATCTCGGTTTCGATATCAGTGCCTTGAAGAATCGTCTTTCTGCCAACTTCGATCTTTTTCGTCGTGATACGAAAGATATGTTGACTAGCGGATCACAGTTACCTGCAACTTTGGGTGCAACAGCTCCTTTACAGAATGTTGCTGATTTGAAATCTACTGGTTTCGAATTGGAATTAGCATGGCGTGACCAGATTGGTAAAGTGCATTATAATATAGGTTTCAATTTGTATGATTACAAAGCCTATATCACAAAGTTTAAAAATAATGTAGCTGGTGTGATTCGTACTTCTGATAACAAAACGTATGTGGAAGGACAACAGCTAGGGGAAATATGGGGATATGTAACTGATCGACTGTATACGGTCGATGACTTTGTCGAAGGAACTTTGGATGCCAACCTGAAAAATGGTACCCTGAAAGACGGTATTCCTCACGTGGAAGGCGTGAAACCGAATCCGGGAGATATGATGTATAAAGATTTGGATGGCAATGGTATCATTAATTCAGGAAATGAAACGATTTATGATCCGGGTGACCGTAAAATTATCGGAAACAATTCATTACGTTTTCAATATGGTATTAATGGTGGCTTGTCATGGAATAATTTCAGTTTCTCCTTCCTTTTGCAAGGAGTCGGAAAGTGTGATAAATGGTTGACCAACGATTTGATCTTCCCGTATTATTATGAATTCGGTACAATTTATGAACACCAACTGGATTACTGGACTTCCGAAAATACAGGAGCTTTCTTCCCACGTTTGTATGAAACAGGGATGAGAAATACGAACTATGCAGCGAATGTGCGTGCCCAGACAAAGTATCTGACTAACGGTGCTTATCTGCGGGTGAAGAATTTGACACTGGGATATACGATTCCTCAGAGTGTTATTTCTAAAATTGGTATCAATAACCTGAGAGTGTATGTTTCTGCAGAAAATCCGTTTACGTTCGATCATATGCCTAAGGGGTTGGATCCGGCAGTTGAAAGTAAAGCGAACGGATTGGGTTATCCGTTTATGAGTTCGTATGCTTTTGGCTTCAGCGTAAGCTTGTAATTCTGTATTATTATGAAACTATTAAAAAGAGAGAATATGAATTTGAAAAAATATATCGTATTACCGGTTATTGCTTTAACCGGTTTGGGATTGACGGGATGTTCAAGTGACTTTTTGGATAAAATCCCTTTGGACCAGCAGACTGAAGCTACTGCATTTAAAACGAGTGATAACTTCAAAACGTATGCCTGGGGATTATATGAATATTTCGACGGATTTCCAACCGATGGGGGGTATACTCCGGCTAATATATCGAGTGAGTATGATACGGATAATATCATTTATGCTAATTCCGGAGGAGAGTCTGATTATGCATATCAGTTAAAGAAATTACCGGCAACTAGCGATTCCTGGAGTTTTACGTATATCCGTCGTGTTAATATAATGTTGCAGAATATTGATGGTTCTTCCATGAGTGATGTCGATAAAGACCACTGGAGAAGTGTCGGCTACTTTTTCAGAGCGTTACGTTATTTCGATATGATGGCTGCTTATGGCGATGTGCCTTGGATCGACAAAGTGCTGAGTGATACGGATACGGAGGATCTTTATTGTGAACGTACTCCGCGAGACGAAGTCGCTAAGCATATCCTGGAAGATCTGCAATGGGCGGAAGAACACATCAAAGAAGATGGTACAGGAACAAATACAATTAATGTTCATGTGGTCAGAGCTCTAATTTCACGTTTCGGATTATTTGAAGGTACCTGGCGTAAATATCATGGATTGAATGATAGCGAAACGTATTTAAGAGCTTGTGCTAATGCTTCAGAAAAGTTGATGAGTGCTTATCCTTCTATCATGCCTAATTATGATGACCTTTACAACTCCGAAGAATTGGTCGGAAAAGCAGGTGTGATCCTGGCAAAACAATATGAAACGGATATGGTAACACATAGTATTACACGTGTTATCCGTTCTTCAGCCTGGTATGTCGACCTGACAAAAGATGCAGTTGACAGCTATTTGTGTTCAGACGGACGTCCGGTTTCTACCAGTAAGGTATATGAAGGTGATAAAGATTTGAATGCTCAGTTCCGTCATCGTGACCGTCGTTTATATTGGACGGTAGTTCCTCCGTATAAAGTGAAATTGACTGGTGCTGCCGGAACATCATTCGGTTGGGAGCATACCGGAGTGGCCAGCGATCGTGAATATATTGACTTTATGGAAGAAATAGGTGGTTCGGCAACGGGTAAGAGCTTGCCGGTTTCTAACTTCGTCGGCTATCAGGTTTCTGGTTTTCCACACTTCCGTAACTATCCGAACGGACAGGGATTTCTGGTTACTCACTTAGGTTTCTATTTCTGGAAATATTATAACCGTCACGTCGATAATATGGCGTTGCGTTCCTCTACGGTCGATTATTTGCTTTTCGGTATAGAAGAAGTAATGTTGAATTATGCTGAAGCTAAATTTGAATTGGGTGAATTCTCTCAATCTGTAGCTGATGCCACTATTAATAAACTTCGTGTTCGTGCGGTTATTCCTGCTATGAATGTTTCGGAAATAGATGCATCCTTTGATTTAAACAGAGATTTGAGCGTAGATCCTGTTTTGTGGGAAATTCGTCGTGAACGTCGTATCGAATTGATGGGTGACGGTTTCCGTTTCCGTGATTTGAAACGCTGGAAGAAAGGAGAATATGTGAATAAACAACCATTAGGTGCATGGGTAAAAAGCAGTGACTATGGTAGTAAACTCAATATTCTTGGAGGTGCTGATGAAGGATATTCTATCCTGTTTGCCAAACCATCAGGTTGGTTGGAAAAATATTATCTGGAACCGATTCCAACACAGGAAATTGCCTTGAATCCTAAACTGAAACAGAACCCCGGTTGGGAAACCGCTGAATAATTAACATCAATTACTACTTTAAAGGTTGTTTCCGGACAATGTTGTCATAGGGACAACCTTTATACTTTAATACAAATATTATGAACACTAGAAAATATTTATATATCGTTGCTTTTATTTTTCTATTTGCCAATGTTTCATTTGCTGCTAAATGGAAAGCTAAACATGTCGTATTGATCGGTCTCGATGGTTGGGGCGCTTATAGTGTGGAAAAAGCTGAAATGCCCACCGTGAAGAAATTAATGACTGAAGGTTCCTATACCTTGAAAAAAAGAAGCGTGCTGCCTTCTTCCAGCGCTGTGAACTGGGCTTCTATGTTTATGGGTGCTGGTCCTGAGCTACACGGATATACGGAATGGGGGTCACGGACACCTGAACTGCCGTCGCGTGTATTGAGTAAAGACGGTATTTTTCCTACCGTGTTTGGTCTTTTACGTGAATCGGACGCCAAAGCGGAGATCGGTTGCGTTTGCGAATGGAAAGGTATTCGTTATGTGATAGATACACTGGCATTGAGTTATGACAAACATGTAGCGGAAGCATCGAAAGAACCGGATGCAACAGCTCGTTATGCAGTCGATTATATCAAATCGGCCAAACCGAATTTATGTGCGGTCATCTTTGATAATCCGGACCATGTAGGGCATGCCGACGGACACGATACTCCTGAATATTATAATATGTTGAAAGTTCTGGATGGCTATATCGCCCAGATAGTAGAAGCTGTTAAAGAAGCCGGAATGTTGGATGATACGATCTTTATTGTTACATCCGACCACGGAGGAATCAAAAAAGGACATGGTGGTAAGACTATGCAGGAAATGGAAACAGCTTTCATTATTTCCGGAAAAGGAATCAAGAAAGGCTATGAATTTACAGAAAGTATGATGCAGTTTGATACAGCCGCTACTATCGCTCATATTTTTAACCTGAAACAACCGCAGGTATGGATTGGTCGTCCGATGGTACAGGTTTTCAAATAACATGAGAAGCTAGCGTCTAAAAATAAAAGTACGAATGAATAATCATATAAAAATAAGTTTGGCTTTGCTGTCGGTACCTTTGTGCCAGGTAGCAGCCAAAGAAAATAAGAATGACCGTCCGAATATCGTTATTATCTATTGTGACGATATGGGGTATGGTGATATAGGGGTGACCGGACATCCGGATATAAAAACACCCAATCTGGACCGAATGGCTCTGGATGGTATGCGCTTCACGAATTATTACAGTGCATCGCCGGCTTCAACGGCAAGCCGTTATTCTTTGTTGACGGGACGTTATCCGGTTCGTGCCGGTTTCCGGTGGGTCTTGAGTCCGGATGCGGAGAGAGGTATTCATCCCCGGGAATTGACAATAGCCGAACTTCTGAAGGAACAAGGTTATGCTACGGCTATTTATGGTAAATGGCATTTAGGTAGTACGAAGAAAGAATATCTGCCTTTGCAGAATGGTTTTGATGAATATGTCGGCCTTCCGTATAGCAATGATATGATTCCCCCGAAATATCCGGATATTGCTTTGATGTGTGGGAATGATACGCTTAGAATGAATCCGGACCAGTCGGAACTGACGGCCCTTTACACGGAAAAAGCTATATCGTTCATTAAGAAACATAAGAAAGAAAACTTTTTTGTATATGTTCCTTATGCAATGCCCCATGTCCCGTTATATCCCGGAAAAGCTTTTATAGGCAAATCTAAGAGAGGTACTTACGGCGATGCTGTGGAAGAAATCGACTGGGGAGTGGGAGAAATTTTGTCTGCTCTTAAAAAAGAAGGAATAGACAAGAATACGATTGTTTGGTTTATGAGTGATAACGGTCCCTGGTTGCCCCGGAACGAGGAAGGCGGTTCGGCCGGTATCTTCCGTGACGGTAAAGGCAGTACCTGGGAAGGAGGGGTTCGCGTACCTTGTTTTGTTAGCTGGCCCGACCATTTGAATGGGCAGGTGAATGAAGAAGTTATTACTTCCATGGATGTTTTCGCTACATCCGTATGGATGGGAGGGGCAACAATTCCAACCGACCGCGTTATTGACGGAAAGAATATAGCTTCTTATCTCGGATACGAAAATGTGGCTCCGAAACCGGAAACTCCGTATTTCTATTTTGGTATCGACCATCAGCTGATGGCGGTACGTAAAGGACAATGGAAGCTGCATGTAAAAACATACAGCCAATTGGGACTGGATTATTTTAAAGGAGAATTACCGTTACTGTTTAACATTAATGCCGATCCTTCTGAGAAATATAATCTGGCAACCAAATATCCGGAGGTTGTGAAGGAATTGACTTCCCTGATAGAAGAAAAGCTGGAGGAAGTGAATACGACCGGTGATTTTTTCAGTAAAAACTGAGTATTATTTGTATAGGATAAAAGCTGCTAGCAACAGGCTTATAGAAATGTCTGCGTGCTTGCTGAAATAGACTTTTATGAATTTGAGCGCCTCAGAAATATGTTCCTGTACGGTGTTGACTGAAATACCTAATTCGGCAGCAATTTCTTTATGAGACATACTTTCGATACGGCTCATATTAAAAATCTTTTGACGTTGCGGGGGGAGTTGACTGATTGCATTCTGGAGAATCATCTGATATTCAGTATAGATGATTTTGGAGTCAATCGCTTCTTCCTCCGTAATTTTTTGTGCAGACAGTATTTGTTTCACTTTCTCATCAATATCGATATCCCGGAAATAATTGAGTATGCGGTTCCGGGCCATCGTATAAAGGAAAGAAGAAAAGGACAACTCCGGATTGATAAAGGAGCGCGATTCCCACAAGCGGATAAATATTTCCTGTACAATGTCGTTCGCTTCTTCTTTCGATTTGAGCAGATGGAGGCAAAAATAGTATAATTTATCTTTATAGCGCACATATAACTCACTGAAAGCCGCTTCATTGTCCCGAATGAGTAGTGTGGCTAATTCTGTGTCTGTCTTTTCTTTGAAGTTCATGTACACAAATTCCTAATTTGAGACAATATTACGTTTTTTTCTAGAATAAAAGAAATTCCCGGCAGAATAACTGAAAAATAGTAGTTCCACCGGGAATTTTATGTAATGTTTCTGTTTTATCAGAACAACTTTTCAGGATATTCACCGGCATCAACCAGTGCCTGGATCTTGTCGACTACTTCCTGGCGATCTTCCGGATATGTGACACCGAACCATTTACTGTTTGTATCCAAAACTTTTACAGTGGCAGTTTTGTCACTGATCAGTTTGTCAACCATCAGCGGGATGAAGAATTCGCTCTTCAGGTTTTCCATGTTTTTCGGATCACTCAGGAAAGTTTTGAAGAATTCATTGCTGTAAGCGAAATAATCAGGAGTAAAGCCCCAGAAATTCATGCTGACCGGAGTGGTGTCGGGAGTAGCTGTCCATTCGCCGTTGTCGTCGATATATTTTACTTCGCCATCCATACGCTGGATTTTGGTACGCTCAACGACTGATGTCAGCAGTTGGTTTTCGTCCGTACCGCAAATACCGCGTGAAACGGTTCCGCTTTCGCTCAATGTATTTCCTACACGGAAACCTACCATTGCATAGGTATTTTTTGAACCGTCAGGCAGTGCAGCCAGATACTTGCCCATTACCTGGAAAGAGTCGCGGCCGTAGAAGTCGTCACAGTTGATTACAGCGAACGGTTCGTTGATAACACCGTCACCCATCATTACGGCATGGTTTGTTCCCCACGGTTTTGTACGTTCCGGCGGGCAGGTAAATCCTTCGGGGAGGTTATCCAATGCCTGGAATACTAATTCACAAGGAATATGACCTTCATATTTTGAGATGATCTTATCACGAAAATCCTGTTCAAAATCTTTACGGATAACAAAGACAAGTCTTCCGAAACCAGCCTGAATAGCATCATAGATTGAATAATCCATAATTGTTTCTCCGTTAGGACCTAGTCCGTCCAACTGTTTTAATCCTCCATAGCGGCTGCCCATACCGGCTGCCAATAGAAATAATGTAGGTTTCATAATTCTTTTATTTTAATTAGATAGTGTATTTTTCATTTTGCTGACAAAGGTAGAAAACTATTTACGAACAGCAAGACAATATTCTCCTGATTTGAGATGCCGACCGAAATAAAATATCCTTACCCTGAAAAATTCACTTCACTTCCAGTACAACGATGGATTTGGCCGGAATATTGATTTTCAGCTGTCCTTTCTCCACTTTGGCGCCGGTGAAAGCCACCGGTTTTACTGCGTCCGGTTTTTCGAACGTATTATGGTCGTTGATGGAGGCGGAGGTCAGGATGCGGCCGCTTACGCCCGATATTTTCTGGCCTTGCAGGTCAAGCGTGATATTTTGCGTATTGTCGACGTCTACGTTTGCCAGCGTAATATGGATCAGACCGTTTTTATCTTTGGAAGCGGATGCGCTCAGCATCGGGACTTCGCGGTTGTCGCGTACCCGGGCTTTGTCACAGATTAGGTCCATCGGCAGGAATGTAGCATCCTGATGCACTTTGTACATTTCAAATACATGATAAGTTGGCGTCAGTAACATCTTCGGGCCGTTGGTCAGGATCATGGATTGGAGGACGTTGACGATCTGGGCGATGTTGGTCATTTTCAGACGGTCGGTGTATTTGTGGAATACGTTTAGGGACAAGGCGGCAACGAAAGCGTCGCGCATGGTATTTTGCTGGTAAAGATGGCCGTTGATGGTTCCGGGTTCTTCGTCCCACCAGGTACCCCATTCGTCAAGCATCAGGGCTACGTTCTTTTTAGGGTCGTACTTATCCATGATCGTGATATGTTTTTTTATCACATCTTCTATTTCCAGGCATTTCCCCATTGTCCAGTAATAATCGTCTTTGTTGAAATTTGTTGCCGAGCCTTTGCTGCCGTTCCAACCGGAAACGGTGTAGTAATGCAGGGAAAGCCCGTCCATGCGGCCGCCAACATTTTTCATCAGTACTTCCGTCCAGTTATAATCGTAGTCGCTGGCACCGCTGGCAATTTTGAATAAACGGTTTCCGTCGTAGTTGCGGCAGTAGGTAGAGTAGCGGCGGTATAGGTCGGCATAATATTCCGGGCGCATGCTGCCTCCGCACCCCCAGCTTTCGTTACCGACACCGATGAATTTTACGTTCCAGGCTTTGTCGCGGCCATTCTGACGGCGCAGGCGTGCCATCGGGCTGTCACCTTCCGAAGTCATATATTCAATCCATTTGGCCATTTCTTCCACCGTACCGCTTCCGACATTGGCACTGATATAAGGTTCGCATCCCAGCAGCTCGCAGAGATTGAGGAATTCATGGGTTCCGAAACTGTTATCTTCGATCGTTCCGCCCCAGTTGTTGTTGACCATTTTCGGACGGTTCTCTTTCGGGCCTATACCGTCCATCCAGTGATACTCGTCGGCAAAGCAGCCGCCCGGCCAGCGGAGGTTGGGAATTTGCAACTCTTTCAGGGCGTTGAGCACATCGTTGCGATACCCTTGTGTATTAGGTATGTCGGAGTCGGGACCCACCCAAAGACCGCCATAAATACAAGTACCGAGATGCTCGGCAAACTGCCCGTAGATGTGTTTGCTGATTTGTTGTGCTCCTTGCTGGGGATACACACGGATGCTTGCATCTTTTTGGGCAAACAGGGGGAGTGTCAGAAAAGCAAGGGCACTGATGAATAACTTTCTCATGATATTACTTTTAAATGTTCACATACAACTTTTTACTGTATTTGTGGTGCATCGATGGCATCCAGCTTCCTCAAAGTTTCCAGCCTGAAAGCGCCGGGCCAAGCCACCAGCCATGAATTGAGCCGGTCGAAATGAGGCGCGGCATCCCAGTTCCAGTGACTTTGCAGATAGGCTTCATTCTGGGAACCGACAGGGCGGACACGTCCGTTTATCACCAGTGTACCGTCGGATATCAGTTGGCAACCGTTATGCCAGATGGCAATCGCTTTTTCTTTCCACTGGCTGTCTCCCGTCAGTTTCGTCAGCTCAAACCATTCCGGCACCCAGAACAAAGCGTACGGGTCCAGGTGATGATGCTGCACGGAAACCGAAGTCGCACCGAAGGTCTTATAGTTGTATTGGGTGAAGTTGTCGTTTTCCGGATAAACGCCGTTATAATGCCACAACCAGGTAGATAGATAATAGGAGACGGCAACGGCATCATCGAGGTATTCTTTGTTGCTTGTCAGGTTATACAGCTTTAAAGCCGAGCGCAGGAGGGAAATGGATGACTCCTTGTCGATACACCAGGTATCCAAAGCCCCAGCCGTAGAATATCCTTTTGTTTTCAGTTCGCTCACATAATGATCGTAAGCCCGGGTTGCGGAAGATAAATAGGTGGAGTCTTTCGAACGGGTGAATGCTTCGAGCATGGGAGGAACCATGAAACAACCGATAGTCCCTTCCCGGTAGAAACATTCTCCGTTCGGATACCAGCCGCGGCCATATACTCCGTTGTCCTGCTGGTCGTTTCTGACGAAATCGCAGATACCGAAAGCCAGGCTTTCATAATCAGGTTTTTCCAGTCCGCAGGCTTTCACCAGTTCAGTCGCTTCGAAATAATTCAAGGCGGCCGTTCCCAGGTTGCAGGCATCTATGACGACATTGTCGATCTGACTTCTCTGGCCGGAGATACGGTCATAGTTCGTGATAAAAAGTCCGTTGGGCAGCCGGCAGAGTTTTGCCCATGCATCGAGGGTGGCTACCCCTTTATCCAGAGATTCTTTGTTATTATGTTTGATATAATCGAAAAGCAGTGAATTGGCAAAAGACGCATTTTGCCCGCACCAACCTATTTCGTATCCTTTCCGTTTACTCCATTCCCCGCTTTTATCCGGTGAGAAACCGATTGTAAATCCACTGAAAGCACCCTCTTCCGTCCAAAGATATTCTTTAGCATACCGGAGGCCCAGTTCCCATATTTTGGCGGGTGGATAAATAGCTGTCCCTTGTTTGTCGGCACGTTCCCAGGCTTCGTGCAAAAAGTTATGCATGGCATAATGATGGGGCTGCACGTCGCAGACGGAGAGATAAGCGGTCAATGTAACCGTTTCCCCTTTGGATAATTTTTCCTGTTTCTGATATCCCGGTTTGTAGCGGTCCCTGGCTGCATACATGACCGGCATTTCTTCTTCCGGCCAGATAAGCCGGTGGGTAGTGGTCTCCCTGTCCGGCATCAGGGAACAGGAGATACTCTCTTTTTCATTCTGGGGGACGTCGCTCCACATGGCAACGGCAAACCGTGTCCCTTCCGAGTAGGTTGCTCCGGGAATAGGTGTGCTGCGGTAGGAATAAGTTCGCCATTTCCCGTTTTGCTGTGCGCCTTTGGGTTCTTTTCCCCGTCCCCAGTTGTTTCCGTTGTAAGAGACGGAAGGTATCATCCAGTAGTCGGAGGCGGATTTGTGTACGAAATCCAGGTTAATCCTGGCTGTTTCCATGTCTTCCAATGCTGTGTATTGGCAGGTGATCTTAAACGTACAGGAATCGAGCATTTCAATCTGATCTGTACGGTCCATTCCTTTTGTTACGGAAGGGTTCAACTCTCCGACAACCGTTTTTCCGGACATGAGAACCATTCTGTCATCCTGGTTTTTCCAGTGATATTTATCAGACTGGCAGGACAAAAGGATGAAGCATAGAACGAAATAGAATAAGTGTAGTCTCATAAATATGTGATTTTGTCTAAAGTCTTCATTCTAACAAGGTTACTGCCAACAAATGTATGTAAATATCAGGACAAAGCCAAAGGAAATGATTCTTATTTTGATTGAAAGAGTGTAATTGGGTAAATTAATTTATCTTTGCCTTTGAAAACGAATGCTACTCATTGATTTTAATGGATTATGGAAGAAAACAAAACACTCTACTCACAGAATGCCATTGCTGTGGCAACCTTTTTCGGTGGTCCTTTTGCTGCCGGTATCCTGATACGGAAGAATTGTATTGCTTTGGGCAATGAAAGACAGGGATTCAATGCTCTGGTAATCGGTATTATTGCAACATTTCTGCTTTTTGGCGGAATTTTAATGATACCGGAGTCTGCTATGGAAAAAGTACCGAATGCTTTGATTCCGACAATTTATACAGCCATTATTTATGTGATTGTAGACAAATTGCAGGGGAAAGAGCTGAAAGCTCATAAAGCTGGGAATGGCCTGTTTTATTCAAACTGGCGGGCTACCGGGGTAGGGGCTGTTTGTTGTTTAATACTTGTTGCGGTCATCTTGGGAGGTCTTTGGCTGGGTACAAAAGACTGGGACAGTGACCGGTATAATGCAAAGATGGAACGGTTTGAACTAAATGAATCTCTGGCAATCAGGCTTTATGATATGATAGAAGAGAAACCGGTAAAGGAGGTTGTTGAATTTATAGAAGAAACCGGTATTCCCAAATGGAAAGAAAATATCGATTTGGTAAAAGAAACAAATGAAATCCCGGATATCCCTTCCGAGTATGTGAAATCCAACAAATTACTGATTGAGTATTGCCAACTTCGTGTCCGAATATACGAGATGATAGCCAAATCGCTTAACGAAGATACGGATGCTTATTCGGAGGAATTAGATAAACTGGGTATAGAGCTGGAAAAGGTTATGGAGCAATTAAAAGAATAAAGATAAGGGAGTGCCTCAAAACGTAGAAGCACTCCCTTTTTACATTACAGCAACTTGAAATTAGATCGTCTATTCAATTTCCGGTCTGTCGCCGCCGCCGTTGCCACCGCCGTCATTTTTGGTAACAATCTCTTCCTTTTTCTCGAAATTGGCATCCTTACGAGCTTTACGCAAGGTCGCTCCCGGACTGAAAATGATTCGTGGAATTTTTATCATATTGGTTTGAAATTCCTCTTTTTCAGCAGCTCCGGTAGAACCAACTCCGTAACGGAAGTTTCCGAATTCACCGAACTGTACCCGTCGTCCGGCTGCCAAATGTTTTTTGATCAGGTAGTTCATACGGTCCATAACCCCTTTTACCTGGTTGGAAGGAATACCGGCTTCACTGATCTCACCCAATAGTTCTTCAAATCCTACCAAATCCGAATAAACCGGTTGTGCATATAACTTTTTCGGGGTTTCTTCTTTGTCTTTCCCCATGTTGTTACGTTCGACTAAACGATACTTTACTGACATAATTTTAATTTTTTAAGTGTTAATAGAAATTACTTTATCTGTTTTCGAAAACATTACAAAAGTAACTTCCAGCCGAAACACAAAAACGGTTTAGATGGAGATAAATGGGTTTAAAAGGGAATAGGAGGGAATGGAAGGGTATAGAAGTTATTTTTTATATTTTACCAGCATAATTACGGGATTTGAATCTTCTTCCAACTCCGCAGCAATTTCTTTCAACTTCCCTTTTAATTGCCCTTTTTCGTAAGCCTCAATAAGTTCGTGAGGTTCTAATTTTTGACAAAAGGCGATTTCACTATTTGTAGTTTCCTGCATAGTTAAGTTCACGGGGACTTTTTCGGAAAAATCATCATTGAATACAGTATATTCGAATAATGTATTATCTATTCTGTCATACATTAAATGTGTCTTTGGGAATTTCTCATTTCTTAAAATGTCGGCATCCATCGTTACTGTTTCCATAAAATAGTAGCGATCGGTAAATATACATGGTAAAAGGAATACGGCTGGTTTCATCGATTGTATAGATGGTGTTCTGGCTATGAAAGGAGTCAGACTGTAATCCGGTGAGAGTTTGAATATCGTATCGGACGAGGGTTCCGTTAGCAACCAACTATCATCGTAAGGAACGATAGGATAAAGACGAGGGGCACCCCCTGCATTTTCTGCGCGGTTGGTTATTCCCCATTCTACTTTCTTCTTAAAATAGATTCGAAAATCTTTGGCAATGTTCCCGTCTTGTTTGGAAAGGATAACAAAACGTTGGTAATCCGTTTTATTTTGTATCTGGATGGAAGGTGATTCTCTGGCAATCAAATAATCCTGGTTGTAATTCGTAGCATTAATCCATTTGTTATCGCCTCTGGGGATACTTTTTAAAAAATTTCCCTGAAAATCATATACCAGAACGTTTCTTATTATTTCATCAATATATATTTCACCGCTGTTATCATCTATGAAAGCACTTAGGTTGAATATATATTCCTCAGAACCTTGCCCTTTCCGGTTAAACTTTCTCAAACCTTTGCCATTTCGGTCGAAGATAAAGATATCGCCATCGTTGATGACATTTTTTACTAATATGATTTCTTTACCTATGGCTTGTACGATGCCTTGACAAAGAAATTCGTCCGTGGATTCTAATGTAATATATTCCACATCCATAATATCCTGAAGAATTAACTCTTTTAGAGGATATTTTTTACTAACGTCAATCGTAATAAAAGTATCCGGTATAGTAATAGCATCAGAGTCTTCCTTTTGACAGTCAGATTTTTTGTTATTACCGCATCCAGCCATTATTGTCAGGAGTATAACTAAGATTGTATAAATGCTTTTCATATTATTTTAATTTCATTAAACATATAACCGGATTGTTTTCTTCACTTATATTTTCACTGATAGATTTATGATTCCTTTTTGTGAGTTTCAAAATATCTATCAACAAGGAATGGAACATGGAAAAAGAATGTAATATTAGGATAGATATATTTTACTAAATGAGCTATCCGGAGAGCTTCTTTACGAAAGTTTTCATTATCAGTTGTTGTTCCAGTTTCTGATATTCTATGACTTATAACGTTTCCTGTACTATCGCTTTCAAGGATGATAAGTACATATCCCTCTATATTTTGTTTTAATTCTTCTTGGGGGTAAATCATGTTCTCTCTGACAAAAGAACTTATTTTGTCAGTAGTCATTATTGAATCTTTTTTGGAATGCTTTGATGAAGGAAGTCTTGTTTTCTTTATTTTTTCTTCCTTTATGATTTGTTCTGATTTTTGTGTAGTATCTAATTGAGTGTAATTTTTAGTTATTTTGTTGATATTGTTTGTTGTTAAATTGATATAGCTAAAAGAATCTTCCTGTAAACCTATCATGGTGAAAAAGATTAATCCATTAGCTGATATATTATATATTGGATAAGTATTTTCAGGTAATTTTATTTCGTCTGTTTTTTCGAAATTTGAATTTATGATTGTTAGAAATGTCTCTTTGTCATTAAACGCCGACGGATTGTTGTTTTTATTAGTATGTATACGATAATAGCAATCTCTATATGGGTCATATTGTATATTGTGAAAGAATAAAGAATGTAAATAGTGATCAAATAATTTTTTTGTATTTACATTTTTGTCTAAGTCTTCAGATAAATTATCCGTGAAATTACTTTTTATGTCATATTCATAGGTTTCTTTATTTCTACGATTATAAATGTATATTTTTGATGAATTTCCAAAATTGTATATAATGCTGTCTCCTTTGCTAAGTATTTGTGCCGTGGATAATTTTCCATAATACTTGTCTGTGACGGTGGGAGGGAAGTATATAGGAAGTAAGTTTACAATTTCTTTTTTTATATCTATTGTCGCCATACAATTTTTACCTTTTAAATTTGAAGGTGGTACTGTATTGATTGGTATTATTAACTCATCGTGTTTATTGTCAAAGATGAGATTTTCAAAATTAGATAATGTGATGTTTGTTGGGAAAATAGAATATTCGTTGTTGTCAATGAGGTTGTTTAGTTTTTCCCTGGATATTTTTTTGATAATCTTACCTTGATGATTTATTATTGTATAGCTGGTTTCATTTTGAATGAAAATAGAATCACCATAAATACAAAAAGCATCCATATTGGTTATGCCATTTGCTCCTTCGTGTTCTATTTTTATCTGGTTAGATAGTTTTTGAGTAGATAGATTAAATATATCAATACTGTGTTGTATTTTATTGAAGCAATATAATTTATCTTCGCAAATTCTATTTCTTAGCGAGGTGTATGTTTGAAGACAACTGTCGCCTATTGAAATGTTGATTGTGTCAATCATCAGATTCTGATTTAAAGATATTTTCTGATGATTTTCGCATGAATAGAGAAAAATTGTACCAAGCAGTAGTTTTGTCCAATTACAGAAAATGTGATATGATGTTTTTGGTATTCGTATCATATGGCAAGAGAATTAATCTGTTTGTATGTAAAGATATGAAAATCTTCTTATCTATTGAAAAATTGCTCTGAATGAAATTTATTTTCTGTTTTGAATTAATATCTTGACCTCTTCCCGCATTTCCCGGATAGCCGTGCTCTTTACTTTTGGCTCTTTTTTCAGTACGGCGTCAGCCGCTTTGATAAACTTATCTTCCTGAAAGAAAGTAGGTTCCGAGTAAAGTTTGGTAAGCAGGTAATACGGATAGATCCGTTCTGGTAACATGTCGATCGCGTGCAGCAATAAATTTTCCGCTTTTTGATAGTTTCCCATCGACTGCTCATTTTTTGCCGCTATATAATGTATCATTGGATCACCGCTCAACTTCATGGCCCGTTCTAACAACCGGTTCGCTTCTTCAAATCGTTCCGATTTGCTCAGGCACTGTGCTGCCTCGAACAGCAACTCCGGTTTATGTCCCATCAACGGCACCAGTTTCTCATATCCTTCACCTGCCGCCTCGTAAGCCTTACTATTATACAACATCTTCAACGTATTCCATTTTTTATATCCTTCATAATACCCTTTCTGCTGCCAGAAAATCCACCCGCAACATATAACCAGTATCCCTATCATAGTGACAGAAAGTATCTTCCTCCCCTCTCGAGAGGGGGTAGGGGGTGTGTTAGCGTCAACCGAAATATCAGCGTCAACCGGAGTATTGCTATTAGCCACCCCCATCAACACCACCAACACTACCCAGAACTCCGGCAACTGCAACGGATACGATGCCAGGCTGAACACCATCAGCGCCAATATTCCTCCGGCTGCTCCCGCCTGTCTGTTTTTCACCCCCCGGAACAAAGAATAGCTTAACAACAATACAAAAACCATTAAACCCACCAGCCCTTGTTCCAAACCTATTTGTAAGAATTCATTAAATCCGTATTCCGGGCATCCGGCAACCATCATCTCTGTCTCCGAAGCCTTTCCCGAAGTGAAATACTCCGCTTGTGCTTCTGCATAAGCAGCCGGAAAACCACCTGTCCCGGTTCCTGTCCAGGGCTGTTCCCTGATAGCTTGCCCCGTCACTTTCCATAAAAGTAGCCGGCCATTGGCAGAATCTTTCTTTAGCAGATAAATACCCGCCAATGCACCGGCTATGGAGATCAGGATCAAAATAGAAGATACGATAGTTAAGGTCCGGTTTCCATCCATGTATTTTTTAGTCTTTTCCCATCCGATCCGTTGCACCCAGTACACCCATCCGCATGAGACGGCAGCCGCTATCCATGCCGTCCGGCTCATTCCGGCAGGAAGCACGACAATGATCGCCAGCAAACCGATCCATCCCAAATACCGTAGAGACGCGTGGCTGTGCGCTCTCTTCTCCTTCCCCCATTCTAAAATCATCCACAGGCAAACCGGCAAAACGATTGCGAGATACCCCGAATAAGGTCCCGGATTATAAAAATCACCGGTCAGTCTGAATAGGGAATGGTTAGATCCTTCGAATCCATGTAACTGCCGCATTCCCGACACAGCTTCAATCCCTCCGGTCGCAACAACCACCGCCAGAAAAAATAACTGTAACTGCGGCCATCCGGTCAATATGAACCGCAGCAGAAACCACAATACGACTAATTGCCCGCCAAACAACATTTTCTCCGGTTCGGGATCCAGTAGCCGGTTATAAGTAAGTGCAACGATAACCGCCAAAACCAGCACCAATCCGTCTGCAACCGAAAAGACAAAGGGTTTTGCCGGTTTCGTCAGAACAGCCGCCACCAGACTGCATGCTGCCAGCAACAACATCGCTAGATGAAACCAAAGAACTTTCCCTGTGACCAGCCCGTTAGCCAGCCCTGTGTCTGTAGCAAAAACGGTACACAGCAGAAAAACTCCGCTGATGGCTAGCAGTGAGTAACTTATATATTGTCTGTATTTCATAAATCAACCGTAAAATACTGTTTCCCCTCTTTATAAATAAACACCTGTTCCTCCCGTCCTTTGGTCCGGTCGCGCAGCCATAACAACGCATTGTCCGGAACACGGTATTCCAGTTCCCAGCCGGTAGCCGTTTGAACCCCGAGCGATTTCCACCCGTTTACTCCGTCCTGATAGAATAGCTCGTATTCATCTCCCGGCCAGACATAATTGTCGTCGTTGCGTGGTGAGAAAACGACTTTTCCAATCGTTGTTGTTTTTCCCAGATCATATGTGATAAAACAAGAAGTATCTCTTGCCTGAAAATAGCTGAGTATATCTCCGTCTGTTATGTGATCCAATGCCCGTACAGGTTCTATATCGTTCATTCGTTTTAATGGAATCTGTTCTTTGCATAAGGAATCCTTGAAAACAGAAAGCTCACTGAGTTCCATTCGTTTTCCTGATGGAGCGATATATTTTATGTATCTGTATTTCTTGTTAATATCCGGTGGAGTCAGTTCGTAATAATTGTAATCCAATGTATCATTGAACTGATATACCAGATCCGATCGGGTAAAAGAAAGATCTGTGCTCACTTCTATTTTCGATCCGATAATGGCCCGATAAAGAAATTCGGCAATAGTTGGCATAAGCGACATTTTTCTTTTCAGTACAACTTTTTTCATGGAAGTCGTATCCGGCTTTAGCAAATGAACTGTTTCATTCTTATAAATAAACGGAAAACCTGCCGCCCGGTGGTTTTGCCCGTCCGAGATCAAAGGCTGGTAAATAACATCAGGTTCCAGATTCCGGAAAGTCACATTCCCCTTGTTGTTGTGTGCGATATCGACCGGAATCCATCCGCCCGGACTGAAAACGCCCAGATAGATATAATCTTCATATGCGGACTGCACGGAGACGGAGACTTTATTCTCACCGAAATAATTGGCAGTCACATCTGTGATAAAACGATCCCTGAATAAAGCCGGTACTTTATTATCTTTTGTAATTCCGGAAAACAGTTCATCCTGTACTCCGAAGCAGTAGCGGTAGACTTTCCCCTTTTTTCTACCGTCGGTACCCGGATTTATGCGGGATGCTTCAAACTCATTGAAACCGAACTGGATGAACTTTCCGGTCGTATCGCGTAGCACTGTCCAGAAGTGAGGATGTTGGTATTCAGGAGAATAAACAAAATATTCACTGGCGACAGGAATACCGCAGGCACGCATGGCATAAAGTGTGACATCGCAAGCCTCCCTACAGAAACCGACACGATGATAGAACAGGAAGTCCGCACTTTGATGAGGTATGCTAAAATCCGTATCCCAACGGTAATAAACTCTTTTCAGATCTTTATCGACGGCTTTGCTGGCTTCAATCACATCATTCCCCTGATAAGCCGAGTCGAGTATGGCCGTATAATAATCATGGTACAGCTTCCGCCAGGATGACAACGGCTCGTCTCCGATCCGGTAAGGAAGGATCAGTTCGCAAAAATCATCGAATCCCAGATTCCGGTTCCACGGATACCTTTTCCATACATCGAAGGCCAGGTCGATATTCTCGATCAGGTAACCGGCCGTGATCACTTTGGCGTCATATACTTTCGGCAGTGAATAGAAAGAAACCCGTTGCCATTTTGTTATCACCTCTTTAGGAACGGCTTCTCCTTTTTCTTTTTGTATCAATACCGGTTTGATAGAATCCAGTTGCCATCCTTCATATCCGTACCATCGGGGCATATTACGGATCAGGAAACGGGCGGCTTCCAGTTTTTCCGGATTATTCTCATAATGGCTTAATACCTTTTCCAGTTCGCCCCGGTTATTTCCGGCAAACAAGAGTGCTTGCTCCAGACGTTTACTATCCGATGAAGCGCAAGCCATAAGAAAAACGGCTAATAGTATGTTTATTCCTGTTATAAATACTTTTTTCATTGTTTTAGATTTAATGAATGACTTTTAAAAAACGATTCCACCGGAATTTCTCTGTATACGGATCAACTGATTTCCAGATAATCGGAAATTTCTCAGTTGCAGCTATCTCTTTTTGCGAATCCATGTCGCCGAGAGGCGTTTGTACGCTTTCCACATGAAAGAATTCGTTTCGCATAGTACTATTTGTATTTTATTTCAAGTCATATTTAATAATATCCTGGCCATTATCATTGGATGCAATAGCCAGAACGAATTTGTCTTCTTTGTCTACAGCTATTGTTTGCAGGATGCGATCAGTTTGCCATGTAGCTATATGTTTTCCATTCCATTGGAAAACTACTATTTTTGAGGGAGTGGTGAAATCAGACGAACCATCATATAAACAGTATACATATTGTGGTGTTCCGCATATATAAGTGAAACATTTGGTTGTATTTCTAATATCTATGCCAATTTGATTGGGAGAAATAACAGGTACGATAGGTGTGTTTCCAAATTTGACAGTTGTCTTTAATGTTCCATTCAATTCGTAGAAAGATACAAAGTTTGTAAATCTGCAAGCAGAAACGACAGCATTTTGACTTTCGTTCAAGCAAATCGTATTAATATATGATAAAACATCCTTAGGCATCACTTTCTCAACAGAGGGAGATGGATCTACCCAATAAAATCCGGAGTCAGGATTGAAAAAAAAGAATGGACTTTTACTGTCTCTATTTACAGGAATAGCGTATACCTCTTTGGTTGTGATGTTAAAATCACGACCTGATACATTTCTAAGATTTAATAGTTTAGATGTGTTTATTTTTATATCACTATTTTGATTGTTTAGGGTTATGTCTTTATAATACTGATTTTCATCGACCAAAAAGGTAATATCTTTATCATTAGAATTAGTCTGTATTTCTTTTGTAAACAAAGGCTTCCAGAGTTTATCTTTTCCCGAACTTCTGCATGAGCTATTATGAAGGGTAAATAGATTATCTTGTTTATATACTCTAAGTATTGTATCAGATTTTTGATCAAGAAATAAATAGAAATTGTCTGTTATTTTTAAATCATAAAAATAGCAGTGATCATCTTTTGAGAGTAGAATTTCACCAGCCAGTTGTTTGTCTACTTTTGTAGATATGTTATAATTTTTGATCTTTGTTCCTTTATGGCATGAAAAAGCCATAAATAGAAGTGGAAATAATAATATATATTTCATATGCAATTTTTATTTAATTGTATAATTCTAATTGAACTTTAATAGACAAATGACTGGATTATCATCTTCTTTTATATCTTTGATAATAGGTTGTAATTCCGGTAGAGAACTTTTATATGTTTTTAGTGTACAAGCTAACATGGAGAATAAGAAATAATTATTATATGTGTCTTTGACTTGGCTAAGTCCATATAAATTAGTGTGTTTTGCGAAATCAGATCCTTTTAGTTTAATAGATTCCCCATTTTTCTTATTGTAAAAACCGATATATGCATTTAGACCTTGTGCATAATATACGACACAAATATAGTCATCTGTTTCTTTTACTGTTTGTGTAGATATATATTCTGTTTTGGATATTGTTCCATAATAATTTTTTTCAGCCTCCCTTTTTAACCATTCCATTGATGCGAATTTTTGTTTGCCAAAATCTAATTCATAAACTGGTGTTATTTTTTGAGAAGTGACTTTATATATTGTTGGAATGAAAGGTAAATTAAGATAGCAGTTTTGGTTAAATGTATAAAAGAATGATCCGGCAACCATTAAGTACTCAGGTTTAAAATCCGTAGGATATAATAAATTGACAGTGTTTAAATTAGAATCTGTTATTTTCACATAATGTGGATCCCTTTTACCTGAATCATAACCATTTTCTATTGCCCAAGCTATATTTCCATCTGGCAACCAGCTGCAATTAGAAAAATAGAATGCCTTTTGACTCTTTATGTATTGATAATTATTTAAATCGTAATATAAGAGTTTACTTTGACCTACATCTGCAATTGTGATAGTTTGTTTTTCTTTGTCAATATTGAAGTTTGAAGGTGTTAGATATTCTCCAGGTCCATTACCTAAATTACCAATTTGGGTAATGAATTTACCGGAAATATCAAAAACAAGTAACTTACTTCTTTTGTTGTCAATAATATATATTTTGTTATCAACAATTTGGATTTCTTTGATATCATTAAACAAACAACTGTCATTTGTTTCCAATGGAATGAACTTGCATGTGAGAGTATTGAAAAAGTCCGGATTAGCTTCTTCATTAAAAATAATTTTTTTAGTATCAGTTACTTGTTCCTGTTTAGAACATGAGTATAATAAGAATATTGATAATGAGAGTATAAAGTATTTCATTTGCCAGTGTTTTTTCAGTCTGTCCGTAAAGATATTCATTCTTTATAAGCTTTGAAAATATTGTGTTGAATAATTATGACTTATTTTTACCACCAAACCTGTTTCCCCTTCTCATACGTAAATATCCGTTCCTCTTTTCCTCTGGTATGATTGCGTAGCCAGTATAAAGTACCTTGGGGGATCTGTTTATATATTAATAATTCATCCTGCTCTGCCGTTTGTTTTCCGGCAGAGGCCCATGCACCCGATTCATCTATATAGAAAAGTTCATAGAGATTACCTTTTCGTATTCCGTTGTCATCATTCCGGATGATATAGCGTATTTTGTTAATATGTGCCGGCTTGGATAATGCCAGACCTGCCCAACTCATGCTGTCGCGTGTGTGGAAGAAGGTGAGAGGGTCTCCGTCGAATACATTATATTTGGTTGCATGCGGGTTGTAGATGCTGGTGTTGTCTGTTCCGATAATTTCCCCTTTTAGTATTTGCTGACTATTTGTATCGTAAAATTCCAGTTCAGCCATATTTCCCCGTAGATTGGGAGAAGACTGGTATCTGTAATATTTGTAACTCTTTTTAGGATTCACCTCGATAGTGGTATACTTGAAACTTGGAGCTTCTGTGAACGTATATAAATCTTCCGCTATCCGGAAATCCGCATAATCCGATCCCTGGAATCTGCCACCAACGAATGCCGGAGGTATGGCTTCGAGATGTTTGGGTTCGCGGTATTTGCGTTCGAGGTACAGGTCTTCTTTTTCTCTCCGGCATTTGAAAAGAGTAACCTTTCCGGTAGAATCGACGACAAAGGGAGAACTTAACGGTTGCAAAGAGTTATCCTCATAACTGTTGACCTGATAGATTATATCAGGACCGATATGGTTGAATGTCACTTTCTTATCGGATATCTTTCCCCAATCTACCGGGAACCACCCTTGCGGATCGAATACGCATAGATAGGCATATTTATTGTGGCAGGTTCTATTCAAAGGGATGGATACGGTCTGCGGATGAATAGCAGGAAAATGGTCCGTAATATCTTTCATGAAAGGATTTTTGAAGAATGCAGGAATTTCTTCTTTAGATGTATTTGTCATCACTAAAGAAGTCTGTTGTATGGAAAATGTTTTCTGATAGACTTTCGGTATGCCATCAAAACGTTTGAGATGATCTCCCGGATGGTGCTCACCTCCAGCAAAATCATAATAGTTTCCGTCTTCGCCATTTAGAAGGTTGAACGCGTGGCTATTATTGCTATGTCCCCAATGCGGAATACTTCCTGTTGTAACAGGTATCCCTACAGATCGCATGGCATATATTGCCAGGTTGGTATAGTCCCCGCATAAACCGAATTTTATATGGATAAGGCTACTGGGTTTTATGTCCGCCGGTTTTGGGAAATCGTTAAAGACATGGATCGGTAATTTAATCAGTTCATTATTGATAGCAATACAGGCATCGCGGGTGGTCAATATGCTATCTGTTAATAATCCGGAAAAGGCATTATAGTATTCTTCCCTCCATATCTCCGGCAATTCGTTTCCAATCCGGTAGGGGAGTATCCATTCGCAAAACTCATCAAAAGAAAGATGTTTGTTCCAGGGTTTTTGCCATACTTGAAAAGCTGCATCTATCTGTGTAATCAGGAAATTTGCATTTAGTTGTTGCAAGTCTGCTTGTTGCTTAGCGTCGTCTTGTTGGTGTTTGTTGTTTGTCCTATAAGTGTCATTTATAGTCTGCTGGTCGTATTCTTCTTGTTTTATCTGGTATGCAGAGTCGATAAACTGGTGGAATTTATCAATTCGATCTCCTTCCTGATAGTATTTTCCCAACATATTCCGTATCAGAAACCTTGCAGCATCTTCTTTCTGTTTATCTCCTTGATAATGTTGTATAACTTTTTCAAGTTGCTGCCGGTTATTTCCTGCGGTTTGTAAGGCTAATTCCAATTGTCTATTGTTGGTGTTGCTGCATCCCGATAAAAGAAACAGATACAGCCCAAGTACAATTGTGGCAAACAGATTTAATTTCATATTACTGTAATTTTGATACATATATGGTGGAATTGCTTTATAATCAATTCTATTAGTGAATAATTTTCAAAAATCTGTCCCTTCTGAATTTATCCGTATATGGGTCTACCGATTTCCATATAATCCATGCTTTCCCGACAATATATTCTTCAGGTAGTAATCCCCAATAGCGTGAATCCTGTGAGTTTAGGCCTTTGTCGCCTGCCATGAAATAATAGTTTTCTTGGAAACGATATCCGTAGATCGGCTTTCCGTTAAGAAAAGTCGTAGAATCCTTGTATTGAAGACTACCCTGTTGTTCCCATTCGATCAGTTTTTTATATAACCGGAAGTTTGTACGATCTAAAGTAACGGAATCACCTTTTGCCGGTATATAGAGCGGTCCGAAATCTTTGATGTTCCAACCGATGATGCTGTCGAATGGGAAACTCTGGAATATACCGTCTTGAAATTTCTCAGTTGCTGCTATTCCTTTTTGTGACTCCATATTGCCGAGAGGCGTTTGTACGCCTTCCACATGAAAGAATCCGTTTCGGATGAATAGGGTATCTCCCGGTATTCCGACACACCGTTTGATATAATATTTGAGTATATGCATTTCAATTTTATCCCAACTGTTTGGATGCGGAAAATTGAAAACCAGAATATCATTGCGTTTTATCTTATTGAAACCTGGAATGCGATAAATATCTGTCTGTTCGTTTCTCATGGAGGCAAACAGGTTGAATATGCGAGGTCCAACGGTCGGTTTCCAGACAAGTATATTGTCTCCTGTAATTAATCCCGGTTCCATCGAATCGCTGGGGATTTTGAAAGAAGCAAAGATAAATACCTGTAAAACAAACCATAGAGTAACTGTCATACATAGCCAGAAGACTATATTGATGGCTTTGTTGATCAGGTTATGTATTTTTCTATGCTCTTTCATCGAATTAATAGCTTTTTATACTGTCGTTTTCAATAAAAAATATCCGTTGGTTAACGAGCTTTTCCGGAATAGTGAACCATTGTTTCCATCTTTATCCGTATAAAAGGGAGCAATAATATTTCTCAATTTGCTCCCATCCGGTGAATCGGCAACCATGAAGATGTTATCTCCAACAACGTTTTTGAAATAACAAACGGTATCATTTTCCTGCTTAGGAGATACAAAAATCTTACACATGTTAGTACGGAGATCATGTATTTATCACTAATTAAGTTTCATTAAACATATAACAGGATTATCTTCTTCATTTATATTTTCACTGATAATTTTAAGTTCAGGAATTTTAGAATTTGGATTACGTTTTAGGATAGAAGAATTTAATGCTGTAATAAAATAGTCTTTAAAAGTGTTTTTTACAATACCTACTCCCGTTAGGCCAGTATGCCTTATAAATTCAGGCAATGCATATTTATATGATTGACCTGTTGTTTTATTATAGAAGCCGATATAAGCATTTGCACCTTGCGCACAGTATCCAATACTAACATAATTATTTGTTTCTCTTACATTCTGAGCTGATATATACTCTGTTTTTACTATTGCTGAATAATTCCGTCCAGCTTCGCGGTCTATCCATTCTTGTGGTGCGAATTTATGAATACCAAGGTCCAGTTGATAAACCGGAATAATATTAGAAGATGTTACTTTGTATATTGTTGAAATATGGGAAAGATTGAAATAACAATTTTGATTTAGTGTGTAAAAAAGAGAACCAGAGAAAATAGGATATTGTAACTCTATATCCATTGGATATAATAGGTTTAACTCATTTAACTGTGAGTCGGTTATTTTTATAAAATATTTCTCTTTGTTTTTTGAATTATATCCACCCAGAAAAAACCATGCAATATTTCCATCAGACAACCAACAACAATCTACAAAGTAAAATATAGTCTTTGTTTTTATATGTTTGTAATCGCTTAATTTATAATAAATTATTCTGTTTTGTCCACTATCTGCAATGGTAATAATTCCTTTTTCTTTATTAATGTGAAAATTGCAAATTAATCGATATTCACCTGGTCCATTACCTTTATTTCCTATTTGTGTAATAAATTTACCTGATATATCGAAAACTAATAGTTTATCACCGCCACTATTGACATAAATATAATTGTCTTCAATTACTATTTGTTTTGTGCCATTGATGAGACAATCATCAGATGTTTCTAATGGTATAAATTTATAAGAAATAATATCGTTTATATCTAGTTTATTATTTTCATCGAAAAATAGTGTTTCAATATTTGTATTTTGTTCATTTCTAGAGCATGAACAGAATATCAGTATAGATAGTAGTAGAAAAAGTTTCATATTATATAAATAAGGTGATTTGTAAATGATTTGAATATAGAGGGCTGAACAAAAAGCTGAGATTGTAGACAATTATCTCCTCTACAGGTATCTGCAGCAAGGGGAAAAGTCGACTTTTGGGACTTTTGGTTCAACCCTCCTAATAATTTTAGTATTGTATTAGATATTGTTAATATATATCTAAATACAGATATTCAGTACACAATCAATTTATTTGACATGAAGTCGATATTATGCGCAAACGCTGTGTCCTCCAGATGTGCAAGATGTTTTTAATCTAGGTGGAGAATAGTCAAAATCCCAAGTTTTGTATAAAATCCATGTGTTAAAGCCATCTATGTCTGGATATTCTGCAGAAGCCAACGCTTCCACATTAGCCAGTGCCAAGTCTGACAGTTCTACCTCGTCCTGACTCTGGCTGTAATTCCAGCCTGCTGTAGCTGCTATCGCCGCTAGAGCCATGATACCGAATAACTTTTTCATATCCGTATATGTTTAATTGTTTATTAAAATTATTATTTAATCAGGCTATTTTCTATCTTTGCCTACTATTCTTCAGATTAGATAGCCGAATGACACCTGTATCATTCTGTTTTGTCGGTTATGTTACCATGATATACCTCCTTTCTGTATTGCAAGGGGACTTCGGGAGTTTGCTTGTACAATTCGAGGTCGTGCAGCAAACTCCCATTCGTTCGATCACCGAACATTCCCCTTTATCTTTGCTTTGACAGGCTGATTGTTAATACTATTGTACTTGATCGTAACGACTTCATCGAAGAAACCTGTGTCTTTCGGTGTCATCTTAATTCCTACCCGAAGAGATTCTCCGGGTTTTGCAGGTCGTTTGTCATAGGTGGCTGCTGTGCAGCCACAGGTGGTACTTACGTCCACTATCACAAGGGGATTGTCCCCGGTGTTTTTTATTTCTATGGTTGTCTCTTTTACTTCCGATTTGTCGAAAGTACCGAAGTCGATTTCTGCCTTTGTTGTTTCGGCGGTTGTTTTAGGAATATTCTTGTTCGGACTGTCTTTGCCTGTGATCTGTTTCAGATACAGGTCTTTCACAGCCGTGTTATGTACCGGATTTCCTAATACAGTGACTTTATTGTCCTTATCCAACAAGAATGTCTGGAAAGTTATGTCTGCCGGGAATTTGTTCAGTTTGTTTAGTCGATCGTCTATATCAATACAGATAGGGCGATCGAATGCGTCTCGTTTCAGGAGGTAACGTATTTCTTTGGCATCTTTTGGATGCATGAAGAAGAGGAAAGGTACTTTTCCTTGTGTTATTGAATCAGTGTATTCGATCAGTTCCTTCCATTTATGAAGTTGCAGTTTGCAACTGGTGCAACCGATAGAGTCTACATATATTAATACCTTGTATTCAGATTGTGGGATTTGGAAATCCGTAGTATCTTTCAGATAGCGTGTGAAGGTCAGGTTTTCAGGGAACTGTATTTGTTTCCCTTGCCATTCGCTGACCAGATGCGCAATCTTATTTTCCTTCTCTTTCTGCTTGTTGTGGCAGGAGAAGAGTAGTAATACTAGTGTTAATATGGTTAGATTCCAGGCTTTCATATCGTTTGCTAAATCTTAAATTCTATGATAGGGTTATGTTTTTTAGTTTTTATTTTTTTTGTGATAAATATTCTTTTTTGTTGAAATTAACATGAAAACTAAATATTGAATTTGGCTCTACGCGCTTTATTAATTTAGCTATACGTATGGCTTCATTTCTAAGGGATTTATTATCAGTTGTTGTTGCAATGTCAGAAATTTTGCAATTAATTATTGCTCCAGAACTGTCGCTATCTAAAATAATAAAAACAGCGCCTTCTACGTTATTTTCCAATTCAAGAGTAGGATAAACTAAATTTTTAGTAATAAAATTTTTTATGTTATCTGTTGATATAATTTCGATAGAATTATGTACTGTCGGTTTTTCTATTGCTGGTGTTGTCTCTGTTTTATGAGGAATTTCTATTTTTTTTACAGGCATAATATATGGAGATGTGATAATCATATAGGAATATTTATCCTCATATAATCCTGCCATAAATTGGAATATTAGACCTTTTTCTGTTATGTTGAATATCGGATATAGATTTGTAGGTAATTTTATTTCTGATATTTTTTGAAGATTTTCAGAAATGATAGTTAAGTATGTTTCTTTATTGTTGAAAACAGATATGTCGTTACTTTTATCCGTGTGTATACGATAAAATATATTCCTGTAATGATCGTATTGTAATCCATGAAAAAATAAGGAGTGAAAATAATGATCTAACTGTTTTTTTATATTTGCATTTTTATCAAGTTGTTCAGATTTGTTTTTGGTGAAATTACTTGTGATATTGTATGAGCTTATTGTTTTATTTTTTTTGTCAAATGAATATACATTAGAAGAGTAACTAAAATTATAGATGATTTTGTTATTGGCAATTAATGGGTTTGGTTTGGAAAGTTTTCCATAATACTCGTTGCTGAAATTGTCTGGATAAGTAATTGGAAATAATGAGATTTCTTCACTATTTATATCTATACTAGCTAAGCAATACTTACCTTTTAGTTTAAATGGGTCTAATGTGCTTATAGGAACTATCAATTTTTTATCGTTAGAGTCATATGTTATGTCTTCGAAGTTGCTAATTGATATATTATTAGGTGCATCCAATAAGTAATCTTTGTTGTTTAAATTATTGGTTAGTATTTCTTTTGAGATTTTTTTTATAATATGCCCGTTGTGATCAATTATTGTGTAATTGGATTCATTTTGTGTAATAATAAACTCATTTGTAACAATAAATGAGTTTATATTAGGTATTCCATCGGCACCTTCTTTTTGTAGTTTTATCTTAGATGTGAAATTTTGTGTAGTGAAATCAAAAATATCTATTGTATGTTGATGAATATTATAAGCGTAAAGCTGATCGTTATAAATTCGATTTTTTAATGAGGTATAATTTTGCATATAATTCTCATTGATATTGACGGATAATGTGTCAATATTAATTAAAGAGGAACTTATGATGGTTTCAGTTTTATCCTTAGGTGTATTACATGATATTAGAAATACAACACATAGAATAATTTGTGACATTTTGTTGAAATGTATTATCTTCATATGAAATAGTAAATAATGATTTATAAATCAGGTATGAAGATTATGAGTAAAGGCTTCATACCTGATCAAATATCGATTAACAACTTGTATCTAATGTTATGTTCATGCTTGTACATCCTTCTGCATGAAGTGCATCGAGACATGCGTTATATCTTGTTTGGCAGCAATAAGTATAACAAGTCTTACCGCTACCTTCATTTCTGGCCAACGCTTCTATATTGGCAAGAGCCAAGTCGGACAGTTCCACTTTGTCTTGGTTCTGACAGAAATTCCAGCCAGCTGCAGCTGCTATCGCCGCTAGAGCCATGATGCCGAATAACTTTTTCATATCCGTATATGTTTAATTATTTATTAAAATTATTATTTAATCAGGCTATTTTCTATCTTTGCCTACTATTCTTCAGATTAGATAGCCGAATGACACCTGTATCATTCTGTTTTGTCGGTTATGTTATCATGATATACCTCCTTTCTGTATTGCAAGGGGACTTCGGGAGTTTGCTTGTACATTCTTGCCAGAGATGCAGCAAACTCCCATTCGTTCGATCACCGAACATTCCCCTTTATCTTTAGTTTAACATGTTGATTATTCAAGCTGTTATACTTGATCGTAACGACTTCATCGAAGAAACCTGTGTCTTTCGGTGTCATCTTAATTCCCACCCGAAGAGATTCTCCGGGTTTCGCGGGTCGTTTGTCGTATGTGGCTGCTGTGCAGCCGCAGGTGGTACTTACGTCCACTATCACGAGGGGAGTGTCCCCGGTGTTTTTTATTTCTATGGTTGTCTCCTTTACTTCCGATTTGTTGAAAGTACCGAAGTCGATTTCTGTCTTTGTTGCTTCGGCTGTTGTTTTCGGTATGTTTTTATTCGGACTGTCCTTACCTGTAATCTGTTTCAGATACAGTTCTTTCACAGCTGTGTTATGTACCGGATTTCCTAATACAGCAACTTTATTGTCTTTATCCAACAAGAATGTCTGGAAAGTTATGTCTGCCGGGAATTTGTTCAGTTTGTTTAGTCGATCGTCTATATCAATACAGATAGGGCGATCGAATGCGTCTCGTTTCAGGAGGTAACGTATTTCCTTTGCATCTTTTGGATGCATGAAGAAGAGGAAAGGAACTTTTCCCTGTGTTACTGAATCAGTGTATTCGATCAGTTCCTTCCATTTATGAAGTTGCAGTTTGCAACTGGTGCAACCGATAGAGTCTACATATATTAATACCTTGTATTCAGATTGTGGGATTTGGAAATCCGTAGTATCTGTCAGATAGCGTGTGAAGGTCAGGTTTTCAGGGAACTGTATTTGTTTCCCTTGCCATTCGCTGACCAGATGCGCAATCTTATTTTCCTTCTCTTTCTGTTCGTTGTGGCAGGAGAAGAAGGTGGTTGCTATTAATAATATGTAAAGATAAAAGGCTTTCATATCGTTTGCTAAATCTTAAATTCTATGATCGGATCATCGCTTTTCACCTCGGTGGCAACGATCGTGTTTGTTTCTTCGTTGATATCTATACTGTTGATGCGACGATCCAGTTCGTATCTACGTACCGGATTACCTTCCAGATCGAATACATAGATATACTTTGCTCCGTTTTCAGGTTCTTTTCCTTGCTTGATAGCAGCAATTTTGTCATCGAACTTAATGCCTTGAAAAACAGCGTAGATGTATTTGTTTGTCACCTTTATATCGCTAAACCCCATAATTCCGGTGGGAACGCCTGTGCCGTCTTTTGCCGTTTTGTATTGCGGTTCACCTGCGGGACCATAAAGGACTTTATGAGTGTTATCTTTCAGATTGAAGATTTCAAATACTTCCCCCAGTTGGGTAGCTATTGTCAGGATACCGTTGTCGGGATTGTAATCCATAAAACTTCTCCATGCCTGAGCGAGTGCCGGACGAACGGTGTTTTCATCGATCGTTTCGCCTGGGATTTCTCCGATGCTTTTGACCGGCTTACCGTTGCTGTCGACTTCCCAATACCGGAACTCTCCCATGTAATCCGGAATGAAAAACCCCGATTCCATCGTATGAAAGTCCAGTGAACGTACTAATTCCTTATCCAGCTTGATCTCTTCGACGCGCTCCGCTGAGCCGGTAGCCGGAGATATTTTCCAACGTGTAATCTCCATTTTATTGGCGTCGATCGCCCATAAAGAGTCTAAGGAGTTGAATTGGATATTTTCAGCAGAAAGCATTTCTTCTGGTCCTTCCCCGCGTTTGCCGAAGGAGGCGAGATGCTTCCATCTGGGATAGGTAAAAGCATGCAGGAAATGATCCATATTATGCAGGTCCATCACCACGGCAATACTATCCCTGACCGCTACCCGGAATGGGTAACGGAGCAGGACAGTATCCAGGTCTGCGACCTGTGCCTTGATCGCCTTTGTTTCAGGAAAGTCAGCGTACCGGGGGAAAGGGGTTTGCTGATTTCCGGAACAGGCGGCAAGGGTACTAATACCTATTAATAATATGGAGGGGAGAGATTTCATTGTTAGTCTAAACTATAACCACTGTATTTAACTTCAACTTTGTCTCCGTAACAGTCGACTTCGCCCCAATTATAACATTGAAAGTTTTCGTCAGGTAGGCCGTTTTCATCCCAAGCCAAGGCTTCGATATTTTCGAGTACCAAATCTTCCATTGATTTTTTTTCTGAATTAATGTGACTAAAATACCAAGCACCGAATAATGATAAAAGAATAAATCCTGTTTTAATTGTTTTTTTCATATACTTTTTTATTTAAGTTGATTAACTTTGTTCTAAGAATGATTATCAGGCATCCTTTGATTTATCGCAAAGGTATGTAATAATTTGATAGAAAGATGGATGTGAGAAATACTATAAATATTAATCGTTTGAAAAATAACTGTTTAATTGCAAATTTGTTAGTAAATTGTCAGAAAGTGATTAGAAATCTGTTAGTAAAAGAAAGGAGAATAATATGAAAATAATAATAAAGTTTAGCAAAACACTGGTGATCGGATTTGTTTTTATAGTTATTATCGTTTTATTGGTGTTGTGGTTTATGGATATTTATCGTAGTCAGAAAGAAAAACTACACTCAGAAGCTTTTATATTTTTTACAGAGGCCATGCAAAAAGAAAAGAAACAACGAATCACAGTCCGAAAAAAATATTATGATTCTCAAAAGTCTCTGAATGATTTTTCGGAGGAGGAGAAAAATGCTTGGTTTAATCAAGACTATCTTGCAGACAAAGATTCGAACCGGTATGTACTGGACAGTCTTTTCCATCAAATACTACTGGAACATAATATTCAGGCTGAAACAGCAATACGCTGTATAAGGAATGGAAAATCATTTGATTCTTCAACAGATAGTACCTTATATGAGGTGGCTAAGTTTTTGGGGCCGATCGTCTGCAAGAAAGATAAAGATGCAGAGAAGGATATAACACTTTTAGCTTACGTAAATATTCCTGCTCGAACTGTTTTGAACCGAATGGGATGGTTTCTGACAATACCTTTTGGGTTGCTGATTTTGGTAGGATTAGTTTGGGTATATTTAAGGAAACAGGCAGAATCATTTAATCGACAACAAGCTGAATTGATAAAACAAAAAGAAGCTGAACTGCTAGAGTTGAAAGAGGCTGAATCACTTAAATTGCAACAGGCAGAATCTGTTAATCGACAGCAGGCTGATTTGATAAAACGAAAAGAAACTGAACTGCTAGAGTTGAAAGAGGCTGAATCACTTAAATTGCATCAGGCAGAATCTGTTAATCGACATCAGGCAGAATTGATAGAACGAAAAGAAGCTGAACTGCTAGAGTTGAAAGAGGCTGAATCACTTAAATTGCATCAGGCAGAATCAGTTAATCGACAACTGGCTGATTTGATAAAACGAAAAGAAGCTGAACTGCTCGAGTTGAAAGAGACTGAATCGCTTAAATTGCAACAGGCAGAATCGGTTAATCGACAGCTGGCTGATTTGATAGAACGAAAAGAAACTGAACTGCTCGAGTTGAAAGAGGCTGGATCACTTAAATTGCAACAGGCAGAATCAGTTAATCGACAACAGGCAGAATTGATAGAACAAAAGGAAGCTGAAATATTAAAATTACAAAATAAGAGAACTTTTTTTATGTTGAAGAAAAATCCTTGGATAGCTTTGCCGTGTGATTTCTATTTTCATAAACAACAACGAATTCTACGTTTTCAGGAAAAATTATCTATTTCTTTGAAAGGTAATTCTTCAAAATTATTTAAGTGTTTTATCGAAGCAGAGAATTATAAATTAACACATAAGGATATTTGTGTCCATGTTTTGGGACGTTTGGTTGAAAGTAAGGTCTGTAAGTCGGATCAGGATTGTGTAGCTATGGCTATATCCCGTTTAAGAGAGAATCTGAGAGCATTTCCCTGTATTAAAATAGAGTCGGACTGGGGGACCGGTTATCAGATGACTTTCTCCAACTATCAAAATGACACTACCCAACCGGGTAAATCGGATTAATATACCGGGTAAAATAAAATACCCTACCGGGTAATATTTTTTAACGTATCAAAGCGATTTTCAAAATCGCTATTCACTATCAAAATGGCAATTTGGGATTTTGTATGTATTGCTATAAAAATCCCGGCGAGAAGAGCCTCCCCGGGAATATGTTTTATGCCGTGTCAGGTCTTTAGAGCTGTTCTATTTCTTCTATCGACAAGCCGGTAGATCGTGCAATAATGAGAGGGTCGACTCCGTTCTGCTTCAGGTTTATAGCTATAAGTCGTTGTTGCTCTGCTTTCCCTTCTGCTCTCCCTTCAACTATTCCTTCCGCTTTCCCTTCCGCTATTCCTTCGGCCCGGCCTTCAATCCATCCGGTCTTGATCACACTGCGTTGATAACGTATAGCTTCCATGTCTGCATAATATTGTCGTCTGTCTTTCTCGTCTAACTGGTCTATCCGCAATCGTTCGCGTGCTTCTTGTAAACCGTGAACCGTACTGTTTTTATCGATCTCGCCGGTTTTCAGGAAAGCAATCCATTCGTCCAAAGGCGTTTTAGCCTGTTGGTTAAAACCGTCTACCCGTAATACGTAATATTCAGGGAAAATATCTCCGGCTTCGTGTCGTACAAACTGTTCACGTTGGCGTACGGACAACTGAAGAATGTCATTGTAATGGATTCCTTTAAAGCAGGTACGACCATGATAGACATAGTCTTTGCCTTGCCCTAATTCAAAATAAACGATGTTGATTGAATATACTTTACGAATAACACCATATTCCTGGCCTTCATTGATATAATCGGTAATGGCTTTGGATGCTCCGTATAACATACGATGGAAATAATCCAGTTCACGGTTGTTCTGTACCTCAATGATGATGAGTTCCCCTTTGCTGTCTTCTGCCAGCATATCTACCCGGTTGAACTTATCATCGACACTATCCTTGTTGCTTTCGCTTTCCAGCATTTTGACAATACGTATTTCTTGCCCAAGTAAAGTGGACAAAAAGCCTTCCAACACAACAAAGTTTGATTTATTACGTAAAAGGCGCTTTACGGCCCAATCGAAACGGACCAAAGCAGAATCATTTTTCATAGTTGTTCATATTTAAATTGTTACGATACAAAGATATGCTTTTTTTTAATCTAAAAGCATATTATCCTGATTTTTACCGGATAAATAGGATATAAAAATATATTTGTCTATGTTTACCGCATAAAGAGTCTAAGGGTTGAATTTTAAACGGGAGTTTGGAGTTCAACTTTTACTGTTTTTGTACACGCCAAAGACTTTTATTGTAAATCACTTCCTTTCTTTCGCACCGGATTTGTTAACCGTTGGTGCTTCAGGTAATCAACATTTTAAAAATTAAAATTATGGCTAGACCATTAAAAAAAGGACTGGGCTATTTTCCGCTGGATACGGACCTGTATTCGGACAGGAAAATACAACGCCTGCTCCGAAAGTACGGGTGTAAGGGCATCTGTATTTATTTAGCGATCCTTTGTGAAATTTACCGGGAGAAGGGGTATTATATCTCTTATGACAGTGATTTCTGTTTCGATATCTCTGTTATCCTGGGGTTGGACGAGGCTACGGTCAGTGAGGCGGTCCTTTATTGTATAGATCTTCAGTTGTTCGACAGGGAACTGCTGGAATACCGGCAGGTACTTTCTTCGCTGGCGATACAGAGACGCTTCCGGGAGATCAGTAAAAGACTCGGAATAAAGATCGATCCGGATCTCGAAATACCGGATAATTGGGCGAATGAAGGGGTTATTGTTGCAGAAACCCCGGTTATTGCAACAGAAACTCCGGTTTCTGTAACGAAAACCCCGGAAAATGGAAATGGAAATCAAAATGTAAATCAATCTACACAATATGGAAAATCAAATGAAACTCGATTTTCAGACGATAACGGAGAAGCTGCCCGACGGGAAGAACTCCTCCGCATGGCTGAAGAAGCAACAAGAAGTTGCTGATATGACGGCTCGTTACGGGAATGCGGAGAAATTCCTGAATACGTTTAAACCGGATATGCAGGTAATGGCCGCCCGTTATACCGAGCGTGCTTATTTCGGTACGGCTCCCATGTTGGAAACGGTTTGCCTGGGGTATGGCGAGCTGGTGGTCATGGTGTTTATATGCGCTCTGCTGGAAGATATTAACCTGTTTGTTGGGGTGAAAGAGAAAATGCCGGTCAACCGCCAGCGCGAGTTGTCGCGTCTGGTGTTGGCGGAATATCCTTATCTGAAGGTGACGGAATTGCTGCTGTTTTTCCATCGGCTGAAATGCGGGCGTTACGGCCGTTTTTACGGGATGGTGGATGCGTTGACTGTCACCAGTGCGCTGATGCAGTTTATGGGCGAACGCCTGACGGAGACAAACCGTTATAAGGCGGCACGAAAGAAGGAGGAGAAACCGGAGAATGTGTCGTCCGGCGGTATCACTTACGAGGAATATTTGCAACTGAAAGAAAAACAACAAAAACAAAATGATCATGGATAAGAGCAAGGTATGGGGGCATACGGAACTGGCCCGGTTGTATTTCCCGGGTATTTTACCGAAATCGGCTTCTGCACAGTTGTCGTTGTGGATCAGACGGGATGAAGAGTTGCTGGATGATCTGAAGAAAGCGGGTTACCGCAAGGGACAGCGTATGTTTACGCCGCGCCAGGTGGAGATACTGGTGGATCATCTGGGCGATCCTGAGACCTGGAATATTTGATAATAAATAAACGAAGCGGGACGGTGAACGTGTTCGGGTTCAATCCTTGTCTCTTTACCTGAATACTCCGGTTCCCGGTAAAATCTGTTTTATTCCCTCTTATTCCCTGCTATTCCCATTTAAACCGATTCCATACTTTCCCCTTCCTGTACATTTGCTTTCACATTAACGATAAACAGAATTGAATCATGAGAAAAATTAATCTGATTGTTTTGCATTGTTCGGCTACCCGTGAGACGATGGAGTATACGCCGGAACAGCTGGAACGTGACCATAAGGCGCGTGGTTTCTTTTCGGCCGGTTATAATTATTATATCCGCCGTTCGGGTGAGCTCGTGCCGATGCGTCCGCCGGAGCAGATTCCGGCACATGTGAGAGGGTATAACGCGTTCAGCTTGGGGATTTGTTACGAAGGTGGGCTGGATGCCGGCGGGCATCCGAAAGATACGCGTACGGAGAGGCAGAAATTGTCTATCAGGGGATTGTTGTTGCTGCTGCTGGTGCAGTATCCGGGATGCCGGATCTGCGGGCACCGTGATTTGTCGCCCGACCGGAATGGCGACGGGAAGATCACGCGGGATGAATGGTTGAAAGAGTGTCCTTGTTTTGATGCGGAGGAGGAGTATGGGATATTGTAAAAGAAGGGGTTGGCCGCTTAGTTGCCAGTTATGGGTGGCGGTTTTGTTGTCGCTGGCAGGTGTTGTATTGTTGTTTATGGGGTTTTGGTGCAGTCCGGCAGGGGAGATACATAACTCGGTGTTGGTGGGATTCGGTGAGGTGTCGACGTTTTCAGGGGCGTTGTTCGGGGTGGATTATAGTTATAAATATAAGATCAGAAGGGATGAGAAAGAAGAGTAAAGGATTGATCGGGTGCTTTTTGTGTATGCTGGCGGTCGGCAGTGGCTGTGTTGCGGGGAGGAAAACGGTGGCGGAGCGGACGTTCGGGGAGAGGGATTCGTTGATTGTGGAACGGTACGACAGCTTGTGGGCGGAACGTGTACGGAAGTCTGATATGCAAACGACGCTCCGGTGGGAGGAGGTCTCGTTTTCGGCTCCTGACAGCAATGGCAGGCAGCACGTAGGGCAAATAAGGCGTGCTGTGGCGGACTGCCGGCAGGTATCTGTCAGTCAGGATACACTGCTCTCACTTTCGCGACAGGAAGGCCGCCGGCTGCGGGAAACAGTGGCTACGGAGCAGAAAGAAAGCGGCTGGTCGCTGGGGCGCTTGCCGGTTTGGTGGGTGCTGGGTGGGGGAGGGGTATTGTTGTTGGGAGTTTGGTTTGTGTTTAGAAAAAGGTGAATCTTTTATCCTATTCAGGCGCCCCTCTTTCTGTCATGGCGGGCTTGACCCGCCACCTCATCCTACTGGTTGATTATTAGTTAAGTATGAGGTCCCGGGTCAAGCCCGGGATGACAGAGCTGGCGCTCTGATATAAAAAAGATAGTTCAAATATGATAAGTATTGAATCATTAAGTACATTGTAGAAGTCATATTTAAGAATAAAAAAAGGTTGGCAATATTCTTTTGCCAACCTTTTTTATATACATGGATTTGTCGCTTATTGCATACCTTCTGTAGTCATTTCTTTATTGATTTTCTTGACTAATCCTTGCAGTACGGCACCCGGTCCTAATTCGATGAAATGGTCGGCACCGTCGGCGATCATGTTCTGAACGCTTTGAGTCCAACGAACCGGAGCTGTCAGCTGGGCGATCAAGTTGGCCTTGATTGTTTCAGGATCGGTTTCACCTTTTGTGCTTACGTTCTGGTAAACAGGGCAAGAAGGTTCGTGGATTGGAGTCGCTTCGATAGCGGCAGCCAGTTCGGCACGGGCCGGTTCCATCAGCGGAGAGTGGAACGCACCCCCTACTTTCAGCTTCAATGCACGTTTTGCACCGGCAGCCAGCATCTTTTCGCAGGCAGTGTCGATACCGGGGATTGAACCGGAGATAACCAGCTGACCCGGACAGTTGTAGTTTGCACAAACAACTACTTCGTCTGTAATACTTGCGCAGATTTCTTCAACTGTTGCATCCGGCAAAGCCAGTACGGCAGCCATCGTAGAAGGAGTGGCTTCGCAAGCTTTCTGCATAGCCATGGCACGTTTGGAAACCAATACCAGACCATCTTCAAAAGATAGTGCTCCGGCTGCAACAAGTGCAGAGAACTCACCCAGGGAGTGCCCGGCTGTCATATCCGGTTTGAACTGGTCGCCTAAAGTTTTAGCGAGGATAACCGAGTGTAAGAATATGGCAGGCTGTGTAACCTTGGTTTGTCTCAGATCTTCGTCTGTTCCTGCGAACATCAGATCTGTAATGCGGAAACCGAGAATTTCGTTTGCTTTCTCAAACATCTCTTTTGCAAGGGGATTGTTATCGTAAAGGTCTTTTCCCATTCCGACAAACTGTGCACCCTGACCGGGAAATACATAAGCTTTCATCTTTCTAATCTTTTTCTAATTTCAGTTTTTTAAGACGGTGCAAAGGTAATAAATTTAGAATAATGGAGTGACTATTCGTTACAAATAGTATCTTTGCCCCTATTAAAAGGAGAATATTAACGACTAATATTTATAATATCATGAACGAATTACTATTTTTAGGAAATTTAGGTACAGGCGAAATCGTTATCATCGCTATTGTTGTGTTGTTACTTTTCGGTGGAAAGAAAATCCCTGAACTGATGAAAGGTATCGGTAAAGGTGTGAAGAACTTTAAAGACGGTGTAAAAGGATTAGAAGACGACATTAAGCTGGACGACAACGATAAGAAGTAGACGAAATGGAAGAATTGGAACAAGATGAAATGTCCTTCTGGGACCACCTGGAAGAACTTCGTTGGACTTTATTCCGTTCTATTCTGGCGCTCTTTGTTTTTGCTATCGGTAGTTTTGCTTTTATGCGTGATATCTTTAATCACGTTATCACGGCACCTTGTCGTTCCGATTTTATTCTTTATCAGTGGTTGTGTGAATTAAACCAATGGATGATCAATGTAAGTCCCTGGTTGGATGTATTGCCGGATTTCTGTAATGATGATTTTCATGTGGAGATTATCAATATCAAACTGGCATCCCAGTTCTTCACTCACATGACAACTTCTTTTTGGCTGGCTTTGGTTCTGACTTTTCCTTACTTGATGTATGAAGTATGGAAGTTTATCAGCCCGGCTTTGTATGATAATGAAAAGAGGAATATTCGTTGGGTATTCTTTTTCGGAACAATTATGTTTTTCTTCGGATGTGCAGTGGGATATTTTATGGTATTCCCGATGACGCTCCGCTTTTTGGCAACCTATCAGCTGAGTCCTGACATTAAGGAACAGGTTTCCCTGGATTCGTATATGGATAACTTCCTGATGCTGATCTTTGTGATGGGGATTGTGTTTGAAATGCCGTTGGTATCGTGGTTGTTGTCGAAGCTGGGATTGCTGCACAGAGGATTTTTCCATAAGTACAGGCGCCATGCCATTGTGGGATTGCTTGTTGCCGCAGCATTTATAACACCAAGTAGCGATCCGTTTACACTGAGTGTCGTGTTCTTCCCGCTTTACGGTTTGTACGAATTAAGTGCATTCTTTGTAAGAAAACCGCCGGAAGAAGAACCGGATGAAGAGGACGAAGAAGAAAATGAAGGTTAATAAACCATAGACATTGGAATTTAGTTATAGAAAGAGACGTACATTGTTTAAATGTTACGTCTCTTTTTGTATATTTGTCAAGACTTAAACAATTTATAAACAAATGAGGCACATCACTTTATTGGCGGTCTCCTTGCTGGCTTTGATGGCCTGCACGCCGGAGAAACAACAGGAGGCGGATTATGCGCAGTATGTTAATCCTATGATCGGTACTGATTTTACCGGGAATACTTATCCGGGAGCACAGGCTCCTTTCGGTATGGTGCAGTTAAGTCCTGATAACGGGTTGCCCGGATGGGACCGTATCTCAGGCTATTTTTATCCGGATACGACGATTGCCGGTTTCAGCCATACGCATCTTTCCGGTACCGGGGCAGGGGATTTATATGATATTTCCTTTATGCCGGTGACCCGTCCGTATAAAGAGGCTGAAGCACCGCTGGGTATTTATTCCACTTTTTCACATAATGACGAGGCTGCTTCGGCCGGTTATTACCGGGTGTTGCTGAAAGACTATAATATTAATGTCGAATTGACGGCTACCGAACGCTGCGGTATCCAGCGTTATACGTTCCCAAAGGCAGAAGCTTCCGTTTTTTTGAATCTGAAGAAAGCGATGAACTGGGATTTCACGCTTGATTCTTATATCGAGGTGGTCGATTCCGTTACTATCCGCGGTTACCGTTTTTCACAAGGATGGTCGCCCGACCAGCATGTCTATTTCCAGACCCGTTTCTCCAAACCGTTTGTTGCTTACCATATGGATACAACGGCGATTGTGACGAAGGATAAAGGCCGTATCGGTACAGCCTATGTAGCCCGTTTCGATTTCAATACGGAAAAGGACGAAGAGATTCTGGTGAATACGGCTATTTCGGGTGTGAGCATGGAAGGTGCGGCAAAGAACCTTCAGGCAGAAGTGCCGGTCAACGATTTTGACCGTTATCATACGGAGGCTGTTGCCCGCTGGAACAAAGAATTGTCGAAGATCGAAGTGAACGGCAATAATACAGATGACCTGGTTAAGTTCTATACCGCCATGTATCATACGATGATCGCCCCGACTATTTTCAGTGATGTGGACGGCTCGTATTATGGTCCGGATAATCAGATACATAAGGCTGACGGTTGGAATAATTATTCGACCTTCTCTTTGTGGGATACTTTCCGGGCAGCCCATCCGTTGTACACTTATACGGACCCGAAACGTGTGAACGATATGATTCAGGGTTTCCTGAAATTCTACGAACAGAATGGCGCCCTTCCTTTGTGGAACCTGTATGGGCATGAAACGAATATGATGATCGGTTATCACGCTGTTCCTGTGATTGTGGATGCTTACCTGAAAGGTATCAGTACTTTTAATCCGGAACTGGCTTTACAGGCATGTGTTGCTACGGCTAACCGGGATGATTACCGGGGTATTGGGGAGTATAAGAAGTTGGGATATGTACCGGCTAACAGTGATCCGGAAAAATGGGAAAACTGGTCGTTGTCCAAAACAATGGAATATGCTTATGATGACTATTGCATTGCCCGTATGGCGGAAAAGATGGGAAAGAAAGCGATTGCGGATGAATTCTATAAACGTTCACAGAACTATCGCAATGTCTATAATCCTGAAACGACCTTTATGCAGCCGCGTGATGAAAAGGGTAATTTCGTAACTCCGTTCAATGCGAAAGATTATACGGAAGATATCTGCGAAAGTAATGCATGGCAGTATTTCTGGTATGTTCCGCAGGATCTGGACGGCTTGATCGGTTTGCTGGGCAGCAAGGAGCGTTTCACGGAAAAGCTGGATAGCATGTTTACGTATGCTCCGGATGCGAAAGAAGACCTGCCAATTTTCAGTACAGGTATGATCGGACAATATGCGCATGGTAACGAACCGAGCCATCATGTTATTTATCTGTATAATAAGGTGGGACAACCCTGGAAGACGCAGAAGTATGTGGCTCAGGTTTTGCATGATTTGTATCTGAATGCTCCGGATGGTATCTGTGGTAATGAAGATTGCGGACAGATGTCGGCCTGGTTCGTTTTCAGTGCGATGGGATTTTATCCTGTCGATCCGGTAGGCGGACAGTATGAGATAGGAACACCTTTGTTCCCGGAAGTAAAAATGCATTTGGCGGATGGTAAAGTATTCAAGATTTTAGCTCCGGGAGTAAATGCGGAGAATATCTATATCCAGTCAGTCAAACTGAATGGCCAGCCTTACGACAAGAGCTATATCACCCACGACCAGATCATGAGCGGCGCAACGCTTGAGTTTGAAATGGGAAATCAGCCAGGTCCGGTTTGGTATAAGAAATAATGAGTTGATGGGTAATAGTTCCATTATAGAAAAAATGAGCCAATATGCCAATTTAGAAATAATTGAACTTAATGTATCAAGTTTCTATATGGTCCACAGATGACGCAGATTGGACAGATGAGCACAGATTTTTATTTTAATTTTAAACGTTGATCTGTGCTCATCTGCTTTATCTGTGTCATCTGCGTGTCATTGTGAAGCTAAGCAGTAGCGTGCCTTCAGGCGCAAGAATGTGAGTATGTAATTGTTGTGCATAGTGGGGCGCACCGGTATGTTTTGGGGGTATCTTGGTACTGATTACTATTGATCCCTCCGGAATGCTCCGCTGACAAATTCCAGGACGTTGGGCAATGCCGTGCGCCAGTATAACCAGGTATGTCCGCCGCCTCTGACACGAAATTCATGCTTCATCCCTTTCTCCCGCATGATCTTATGGGCCTGGAAATTACCATCCAGCAGGCCGTCTTGGTCTCCGCAGTCGATGTAATAACGGATGCGGGGCAGATTCTCTTTATCCAGTTCGGAAAGCATTTTTAAGACGCTGTTTTTGTGCCAGTAATCCAGTCCGGGACCGAACAGGCGGCCGAAGAGGTCTTTGTGGGATTCAGCCTGGCGGCGTTCCATCACGCTGTCGTCGAAAATAGCGGCACTAAGCGGGGCGCAGGCGGAAAACATATCCGGATGATGCAGGGTGTAAAGGAACGAACCGTAACCTCCCATCGACAGTCCGGCGATGGCACGGAACTCTTTGTTACTGCGGGCGCGGTAGGTCTTTTCGATGTGGGGAATCAACTCTTCAAAAAACATGTCTTCGTAGGGTACCTTCCCATCGTATTGGTTGATATACCAGGTATCCCAGGCATCCGGCATGACAACGATCATAGGCACGGCCTGGTCGCTACAGATGGCGCGGTCGGTAATTTCCTGCATCTGCCCGGTTTGTATCCACATGGTTTCATCATCGGTATAACCGTGCAGCAGGTAAAGCACTGGATAATAACGTTCGGAGCTGTTGTATCCGTCCGGAAGATAGATCGAGTAGGAGACTTCTTTTCCTAACTTTTTACTTTGGAACTTGACCGATTCATGAACGGTACTTTGCGCGAATCCTGCTAAATTAAAACAGAAACACAGAACAAGAAAGAGAATAATCTTGTTTTTCATATACTAACAGATTTAAGTAAATAGATAGATGTTTTTATTTATTTCTAGCAAAGTTATAAAAAAGCATCGGCTGTACTTGATAAAATACGGAAAAATGTTATTTTTGTTAGCTAACAGATTAATCAATAATATAGTGTATGTCGCATTTACCTGATTTGATTTCCGATCTTGCATTGATTCTTATATCCGCAGGGATAATTACTTTATTATTTAAATGGCTGAAACAACCCCTGGTGCTGGGGTATATCGTCGCCGGTTTACTGGCCGGGCCTTATGTACAGATTTTTCCTACGGTTGTAGACATTGAAAATATTAATTTGTGGGCGGAGATGGGAGTCGTCTTCCTGCTGTTTGCCCTGGGACTTGAGTTTAGTTTCAAAAAGTTGATGAATGTCGGTTCTACCGCTTTTATTACAGCGATGACCGAGGTGATAACGATGCTGATCGTCGGTTATCTGGTCGGGCATCTGCTGGGATGGTCTACGATGAATTCCATATTTCTGGGCGGGATGCTGTCGATGTCGTCGACAACGATCATTATAAAGGCTTTTGATGACCTTGGGTTGCGGAGCCAGCGGTTTACGGGGATTGTGTTCGGGACATTGGTCGTCGAGGACCTGGTTGCCATTATTATGATGGTCTTGCTTTCAACGATGGCGGTGAGCCAGGAGTTTGCCGGGGAGGAAATGATCGGTAGTATCCTGAAGGTCGCCTTTTTCCTGATTCTCTGGTTTCTGGTAGGTATATTTATTATTCCGGCTTTCCTGAAAAAGGTGAAGAAGCTGATGAATGATGAAACGTTGCTGGTTATTGCACTGGGTCTGTGTCTGGGAATGGTGGTGGTAGCGACGAAAACGGGTTTCTCGGCTGCTTTGGGGGCCTTTATTATGGGGTCTATCCTTGCCGAAACGATAGAGGCGGAGCGCATCGAACATATTATCAAGCCTGTCAAGGATTTGTTTGGCGCCATCTTTTTCGTGTCGGTAGGTATGTTGGTCGATCCGGCTGTCCTGGTGCAATATGCATGGCCTGTCATTCTGATCACGTTGGTGACGATCGTGGGGAAGGCTTTCTTTTCGTCTTTCGGAGTACTTTTGTCCGGACAGCCGCTGAAAACATCTATTCAGTCGGGTTTCAGTCTGGCTCAGATCGGTGAATTTGCTTTTATCATTGCGGCTTTAGGGGTGTCGTTGAAGGTACTCGACGAGTATGTTTATCCGATTATCGTTGCCGTGTCGGTGATAACGACTTTTACGACTCCTTATTTTATCCGTTTGTCGGGACCGTTTGCTGAGTGGCTGTACAAGGTATTGCCGGATAAGACACGCGATTTTCTGGACCGCTATTCTTCCGGAACGAAAACGATCAACCATGAAAGCGACTGGCGTAAGCTATTAAAGATTTATGTAGGAAAGATATTGATTCATTCGGTGTTGCTGACGGCTATCTTGTTACTTTCCACCCAGGTTATTCATCCGTTGCTGATAGAAAAATTTCCGGCAATGGAGATGTGGGGGAGTATCGTTATGAGTGTGCTGACGTTGATACTGATGGTTCCTTTCCTGTCCGGGCTGGTGGCGAACAAGAATAATTCGCCGGAGTTGTTTATGAGCCTGTGGAAGGATAATAAATATAATCATGGGAAACTGGTGGCGCTTGTGTTGTTCAGGGTGTTTGTCGCCATTCTGTTTGTTTCGATCGTGCTGATTAAATATTATCATGTGCAATATGGCATCGGAGCTATTATTGCAGTGGGAGTCCTGATCCTTGTTATTCTGTTCCGCCGCGACCTGAACCAGTATTCCAGGCTGGAAGCCCATTTTCTTACTAACCTGAACCGTAGGGAAGAGGTCGACCGGAAACGTAATCCGTTGAAGGCGAGTTTTAATAATCAGTTAAGTGATAAAGATATACACCTGGCCGTAGTTCCGGTTTCCCCTTGTTCTCCCTATGCAGGGAAAGCGCTGTCGGATTTGCCGCTTAGGAAGGAGTTTGGAGTAAGTATCGTAGAGATCATCCGTGGTGATCATAAAATCTATATCCCCGGTGGTTCCGATCATATTTATCCGCAGGATAAGGTGGTTGTGGTAGGAACCGACGAACAGTTAAAAGCCTTTCAGGCTAAGCTGGAAGATCAGGAGAACGGTTCCGATTGTTCGGTCGGGCAGCCGAAAGAGGTTACGGTCAATTCGTTTGTTGTCGATGACAGTTTTCCGTTCCTCGGACAAAGTATCATGCAGTCGAACGTAGGCCGGCGGTACAACTGCCTGATTGTTGCGATCGAACGTAACGGGGATTCGCTGATGACGCCGGATAACGATACGGTGTTCGAACTGGACGATCTGGTCTGGGTAGTGGGCGATAAAAATAAGATACAGCAGCTGATAAAAGGGGAGTGAATCCATGTTATTAAAATGTAGAGATTACTTAAAATTGGTTACATCTGCCTTTATTTTGCCAAATGTTTTACTTTTGTGATGTTGAATTATAAAAGTAGAACTTATGAAAAAGTGTGTATACCTGATGTTGATTTTAGTGATTGGCTTGATCTCTTGCGGAGATGATGATAAGCCTTCTCTTCCGAAGTTGAATAAGTTAACAAAGATAACCTGTAAAAAGAACGGGGCCGATTTCCCTGAATATTCATTGGATATAATTTACAATCAGGATGGTAATGTTAGTAAAATAACGACTTCCAAAGGTACTTTTAACTTGATTTATACAGGAAATAAGATATCTGTGATCGATGCTTCAAATGTGCATACGGAAGATTTTCAGATGAGTGGAAATGTGGTCGTAAATAAGCAGGAATGGGCTATCAATGAATATGTCCCGAATGCGGAATATGTGAAGAATGAATATCGGTATAAATATGATCGTAGCAATCTGACTGAAGCAGATTGGATTTTTCAACGTCCGTTGGAAGAAGGAGGATATAAGAAAAATGAACCAGTATCTTTAGATAAATATACGTGGACTAATGGGAATGTAACCGTTTATCAGTGTCTTCCGCGTGATGAGGTGAGTTATACCTATGGTAGCCAGTTGTGCCCTGCCAATTTCCCGTTCCGTGTGCTTAATACATTGAGACCGATAACACCGGATTTAGTAAATCCTTTGAATTCGTTATACGGGACCTCCAACCGTAATTTACCGGAATCGGCCAGCCGTTATTTGTTGGGCGAGAGTAAAAATGGTGCTGAATATACTTTTCGTTACCAGACTGTCGGTGACTATATCACTGGCATGGTTATTACAGAAGATATAAAATCAGTAGAAGGTCTGGATGCCGGACAGAATACGTATGAATATTCTTTTGTTTATAATTATGAAACAAACTAAATAAGATCGGATAGTATTATCTGTCGGTATTGTATAATTATCTCATCAAATGTCATTTTTGTAATAAATCTGCAAGCTTTTGCGATAATATTAAAAACCGGAAAGAGATGCTTGGCGTAATTTTGGACAGAAAATAATCTGTCTATGCCATGAATCTAAAATTGTTATTATTAATTTCTGCAACAATACTTGTATGCTGCCGTTGTTCTGACGGAACGCGGTTGCAAAAGCGGGTATCAGATTTGTTACATACGGAAATTATAACCCGGGGAGACCTGGCTTTAACGCAAGAACCTGTCACCATTACTTCTTTTGTCGCTGAGAGAAGCGCCGGAGGGGTACACGATTTTTATTCGGAAGGTGATTACTGGTGGCCTGATCCGGTTAATCCGGACAGTGCCTATATCCGGCGTGACGGGGAAACGAATCCGGAGAACTTTGTTGCTCATCGCCATGCAATGATCCGTTTCAGTTCGATTGTAGGAGACTTGACTTCTGCCTGGATCGTGACGAAAGATGAGAAATATATTGTACAGGCATTAAAACATATCCGTGCCTGGTTCATTGATCCGGAGACACGGATGAATCCCGATCTTCAATACGCCCAGGCAATAAAAGGAATTGTTACGGGCCGTGGAATAGGAATAATCGATACTATTCATCTGTTGGAAGTCGTGCAGTCACTGATCGTAATGGAACAGGCCGGTTTGCTTTCCTGTGAAGATGCCGTTGCTACCAAAGACTGGTTTTCCAACTATTTATACTGGCTGACGAACCATCCTTACGGAAAGGATGAGATGAATGCCAAAAACAACCATGGTACCTGCTGGGTGATGCAGGCGGCCCAGTTTGCAAAGTATACCGGGAATAGAGAGGTGCTGGACTTCTGCCGCGAACGTTATCAAACAGTTCTGTTACCGGGACAGATGGATACGGATGGTAGTTTTCCGTTGGAATTGGCGAGAACCAAACCGTACGGATATTCCCTTTTCAATCTGGATGCTATGGCAACAGTGTGCCATATCCTTTCCGATGATACAAATAATCTCTGGCAATATACAACGGAAGACGGACGGAATATGCAGAAAGGGGTGGCCTGGCTGTACCCCTATATAAAGGATAAGTCTGCGTGGCCGTTTGAAAAAGATGTGATGTATTGGGATGAATGGCCGGTGGCGCATACAGCTTTGCTATTCAGCGTCTGCGATACGCCTGATGAAAATTATTTCTCCCTTTGGTCGGAGTTGGAACATTTTCCGGAGAATGATGAGGTGATACGGAATTTTCCTCTTCGTCATCCGCTGTTGTGGCTGTGATTATTCTGTTTTAGTTATTATTGATTTATCTTATTTAGTTGAAAGAATATGAAATTCAAAACTCCTATTTTTCTGTTACTGGCTGCTATGGCTTCCTGCGGAATCGAGAAACCCGATCTGGTTCAGGAGAACTTTGCTTTTGCCGGAACACAATTCAAACAGGCTTTTGTCGAGATGGATGCTGCCCGTTGTGCGGAACCGAGACAAAAGCAGGAATTACGTGATAAACAAAACCTGGGCCCGTTGGCCAGTCCGCGTAATGTCGAACCGGACGGTACGTTGCATATGGTTATTTCCCGCGACTGGACGAGTGGATTTTTCCCGGGTGAACTTTGGTACATGTATGAATATACCAAGGATGATTTCTGGAAAGAAAAGGCGCAGCAGCAAACTGCCTTGATCGAACGTGAGAAGATGAACGGCGGAACGCACGATATGGGCTTTAAGGTCTATTGCAGTTTCGGAAACGGTTACCGGCTGACGGGGGATGCGGCTTATAAGGATGTTCTGTTGCAGGCTGCTTATACCTTGACTACCCGTTATAAAGAGGGTGCGGGGATAATCCGCTCATGGGACCATAGCCGGGATAAATGGGATTGTCCGGTTATTATCGATAATATGATGAACCTGGAACTTCTTTTCTGGGCGTTCAGGACAAGCGGTGATTCTCTGTTTTATAATGTAGCCGTAAATCATGCCCGTACGACAATGAAGAATCATTTCCGCGATGATTACAGTTCTTACCATGTGGTTGACTATGATACGATTACCGGGGCAGTACTGCATAAACATACGCATCAGGGATATGCGCATGAATCGGCCTGGTCGCGTGGACAGGCCTGGGGACTTTACGGATATACCGTGTGTTACCGTGAAACGGGTTTGCCTGAGTTTTTGGAACAGGCGAAGCATATAGAAAATTATATCTTTTCCAGTCCGACATTGCCCGAAGACCTTGTTCCTTATTGGGATTTCAATGCTCCGGGAATACCCAATGAACCTCGCGATGCTTCTGCTGCAACTGTTACAGCTTCTGCTTTATATGAGTTAAGCATGTATGACCCGGCTAAACGCCAGGATTATGTTACAAAAGCAAATACAATCCTTGAGAATCTGTCAGCAAACTATCGTGCGGCAGCCGGCAAAGACAGAGGCTTCCTGCTATTGCATAGCACAGGTACTAAAATGCACAATGTGGAGGTGGACGTCCCGATTGTATATGCTGATTATTATTATCTGGAAGCCCTCCTCCGGAAACAGAAACTGGAGAAGGAAGGAACAGCGATATTGTGAATTTAGAAATAATTGAATCATCTGTTTATTGACTGGTTGTAACTGGCTCCCCTCTTGAGAGGGGGTAGGGGGTGTGTTAAAGCCAGTCAATAAAACAAGCCTTGTAACAGGTTTATTTGCCGTCTGCTTCAGCTGACGGATTAGTAAAGGGTCTATCTCATTGGACTTTAGTCCCATTTCTTACAGTTTTCTATCTAGGAGAAATGTGGCTGAAGCCAAAAGAGAGAAACAACTTGTAAACCGTTAGCTGAAGCAAACGGCAAATGAACCTGTAATAGTCAAGTGACTCTGATTATGGTGGTTGTATGGCGGGGATATGACACACCCCCTGCCCCCTCTCCAGAGGGGAGCCAGGTACAACCAGTTGCTATAAACAAACACTCATATCTGATAAATTCTGAACTAACCAATCTTTGCATTGGTATATCTTTATTGATAATGATTAACTAATATAAAACGAATAAATAATGAGAAACATTCTTTTTTCCTGTCTTTTCCTGTTTTGTTGCTTTTCGATGGCAGGGAAAGTACCTTCTAAACAAAAAATACGATTAACGGATAACTGGGAATATCTGAAAGGTGATCTGGGCGGAATCTGGGAAGCTGTGCGCCCTGCTTCACCGGGAAGTCCGGAGACGGTTCCTGTCTGGCAAAAAGTCACTCTTCCCCATTGTTTCAATGCGGAAGATGCCGTAGATCCCGATGTGAATTATTATCAGGGACCGGGTTGGTATAAAACACTGCTGACAATTGATAATCCCTATGCGGATGGCCGTATCATATTGGATTTTGAAGGAGCGGGACAGAAGACAAAAGTATATGTCTATACCACATTAGTCGGAGAACATACCGGTGGTTACGACGGTTGGAGTGTCGATATTACGGAAGCCGTGAAGTCATTTATGGCGGATGATAAGCAGATGAAGCGTTTCAAAGGAAAAATACCTCTGTCTATCCGTTGCGATAACTCGCGCGATCTCGAAATGATCCCGTCCGATTTGTCTGATTTTAATCTCTACGGAGGTCTGTATCGTTACCTGAACCTGGTTTATCTTCCGAAAGCCTCTTTTGAACAGATTCGCCTGGAGCCGGAACTTTCGGCAAACCGCAAAGAAGGTTCTGTAAAAGTCAAAGCCTCTTTCTATAATCCGGCAGATATACGAAAGGCGGATGTGACTGTCTCTGTATATGATGCAAACCGCAAACAGATATTTACTCAAACGATAGAAAATGTTCAGCCTCTTGGCAATCAATTCCTGACGGAAGTAAAAGTGAAGAACCCCGTCTTGTGGGACGTGGATTCTCCCAACCTTTATACTTGCGAATTGACTATAAATACCGACGGACAGACATTGACAGCGGAAGAACGCTTCGGTTTCCGTCAATTCGAATTTCAGGAGAAAGGCCCGTTCTTCCTGAATGGCCGGCGTCTTTTGCTTCAGGGAACGCACCGCCATGAAGATCACGCCGGAGTAGCCCAGGCTATGACCGAAGATATGATGCGTATGGAAATGCAGCTGATGAAGGATATGGGTGTGAACTTTATCCGTCTCGGACATTACCAGCAATCGGATATTATCCTGCAACTTTGTGATTCACTGGGTATCCTTGTCTGGGAAGAAATTCCCTGGTGCCGCGGAGGTCTGGGAGGTCCGGTATATAAGGAACAGGCCCGTCGTATGCTGGCTAATATGATCGATCAGCATCATAATCACCCGGCCGTTATTATCTGGGGCCTGGGTAACGAAAACGATTGGCCCAACGATTTCAGTGAGTTTGATAAAGGGGCTATCCGTACTTTTATGAAGGAATTGCATGACCTGGCTCATCGCTTGGATGATACCCGTATGACGGCCATCCGCCGCTGTGAGTTTTGTAGTGATATTGTGGATGTTTATTCTCCTTCTATCTGGGCCGGATGGTATCGTGGGGTATTTACTGATTATAAATCCGTTTCGGAACAGGAGATGCAGAAGGTAAAACGTTTCCTGCATGTGGAGTGGGGAGGAGACAGCCATGCCCGCCGTCATTCAGAGAATGTATTTGCCAATCTGAAAGGTATTGAATCCGGCAATGGTGCCGACGAACGTGCCGGGGATGCTTCTTTATACGGTGGCGCCGCCCGTGCATCGAAGGATGGCGACTGGTCGGAAAGTTATATTGTCCGCCTGATCGACTGGCATTTGAAAGAGCAGGAAACAATGCCGTGGCTGACTGGGGCTGCTTATTGGCCGTTCAAGGATTTCTCAACTCCTGTTCGTCCTGAAAATCCGGTCCCGTATGTGAATCAGAAAGGGGTAATAGAGCGTGATTTCACTCCGAAAGAAAGTTATTATGTCTTTCAGTCATACTGGACGACCGAGCCTATGGTACATATTTACGGACATAGCTGGCCGGTGCGCTGGGGTAACCAGGGAGACCGCAAAGAAATATTGGTCTATTCAAACTGCGACGAGGTGGAGTTGTTCGTGAACGGTGTCAGCCAGGGAGTGAAGAAACGCAACAGTCAGGATTATCCGGCGGCCGGACTGCGTTGGAATTGTGTATATGAAGAAGGAAAGAACGAGATTCGTGCTGTGGCCGTAAAAGGAAAGACAAAGATTACGGATGAGATCAGCCAAGAATATCAGACGGCAAAATGGGGAGAAGAAGCCTCTGTTACAGTACATATCGTATCACGTGAAGGCGATATGGCGTTGTTGGAAGCTCAGCTTTACGATAAGGAAGGCGTTCGCTGCCTCGATTCAAAGAAATATCTTGAATTTGAACTGGCTGGTGATGGTACATTGATTCAGAATCAGGGAACATCTACCGGCAGCCGTAAGGTCCAGGCCTATAACGGCAGGGCTCGCATCAAAGTAAATCTGAATAAAGGAAAGAGCATAGTAGCCGTTAAGTCAGAGGGGATACCGACTGTATTTATGGAAATACAGTAAATCTGATTTATAAGGAGGTTATTTGATTCAGAATTTATCAAATATGAGCTATCTGTTTAGTTACAACCAGTCACTAAACAGATAGCTCAATTATTTCTAAACATAAACCGGCTGTTAATCTCCTATTGATTATTTTTGCTAATCGAAACTTTTACTATTTTTGTTCTACATAAATCAGATGCAACAAGTATGATCAGGAAATCTTTTTCGATACTATTTCTAATCCTTTCCGTATTAACACTACATGCAGAAAAGACAAACTATCTGTATTCTTTTAATTCAGATCTGAATGAAGGGATTTCCCAACTCTCTGTGATGACTATTTATCAGGATTCGAGAGGATATTTGTGGTTTGCAACCAAGAACGGACTGAACCGTTTTAACGGAAAAGAATATAAAATCTATCATCGGGAAGACGGAAATGAGCAGAGCCTGTCGAATAACTCCGTCACCTCCATTACCGAAGATCAGGAAGGTTTTCTCTGGGTGGGAACCAGCAATGGACTGAACCGGATAGATCTGAACACAAATGAGATTAAACGCTATAACCTGGAGACAAACGGATTGGTTGCCAATAGTATTTCTACGGTATACACCGACCGTTCGGGTTGTCTGTGGGTTGGAACCTGGGAGGGGTTGAATCGCTATAATAGGGAGGGAGACCATTTTGAATATATCCCTATAGAAGATGATACTGAAAGAGCAATGATAGTGACTTTGCTGGAAGATAGCTCAGGCAGATTTTGGATCGGTACAAGAAACAAAGGATTGCTCCTATGTGACCATCAGATGAATCTGATCAGTCAGTTTACGAGTGAATCTAAAAATATGCCATTGAATAACAACAATATTACTTCCATTTATGAAGATGATAAGAAGCAGATATGGGTTGGTTGTAAGAATAGCGGACTGAATAAAATCAATCTGCGTGATAATGAGGTGACCTCATATACTAATTTAAACAGCGGATTGAGCAATAACTCGGTGCGTTGTATAATCGAATGGCAGGGGAAGCTGCTAATCGGTACTTTTGATGGCATTTTTGATTTGGATAAAGCGACCGAACGGATCGTAAAGGTGGCCGGTTACGACGATATAAATAAGTCATTAAGCCATTATTCGGTTTATTGTTTTTGTGTAGACCGGGACGAAACACTGTGGGTCGGTACATTTGCCGGAGGGGTTAATTATCTGAATAAATTCACAAACCGCTTTGTTCTTCATAAACCGCAGGAAGAATTTAATATCAGGACCGGTATTTACGGAGCTATTACGTATGAATCTCCCGAAGATTTATGGATAGCGACAGAAGGATACGGATTATTGAATTATAATAAGCGGACGAATGAGTCACATTATTACCTGATCGATCCTTCCGTCCGGTTCGCATTTAATACGAATATCATTAAATCCGTTTTTTACGAAGACGGTTATGTCTGGTGCGGAACGACTAAAGGAGAAATCTACAAGTTTAATATCAAAACCAAAAAATTTTCCTTGTATCATCAGTATCCGATTGAATATTCCATCTATTCTATCATTCGCGACCATAATGGTGTTTTATGGGTGGGTGGCGCATCGACCGAATTTGGACTGACCTGTTTTGTGAATGATTCCCTGGTTACTACCTTTTATAATAATGTAGATGAACCGATCTATTTTTCGAATGTACGTTGTATCCTGGAAGAAGAAGACGGCGTCTTTTTGCTGGGAAGTACGGCTGAGGGATTACTTCGCTTCGATACGCATAAAAAACAGCTGACAAAATATTCCAATGAGGCTTCTGTAGAGAAATACCGGATACCCAATAACTATATATCGGCGATTGTCCGGACTAAATCCGGTGAGATATGGGTATCGACTTACGGAGGTGGTATTTTTCAACTGGATGAATCGAAGGCGATCCGGCGGATAATGACTGTCAGGGAAGGTTTGCTGGATAATAATATCTGTACGTTGGTAGAAAGTAGCGATCAACGGTTATGGATGAGTACGGTAAACGGCCTGATCATGTTTGATCCGGCGAAAGATGAAGTCAGGAATTATCATCGTCATAACGGAATAGATATTCGTGAATTTACATTGCATAGCGGCATCGCTTTGCCGGATGGGAGTCTTTGTTTTGCCGGAAGCAACGGTTTTGTGACATTTCATGTGGAGGCGATGGATAAAAATAATAATATTCCGCCTGTGGTATTGGAGCAATTATCTGTTAACAACCATCCGGTGAAAGTCGGTGATGAGTCTGCTATCCTGAATAAAGTATTGGACGGCATGGAAACGATCCGTCTGGCTTATAATGAAAATAACTTTTCAATCACTTACCAGGCCTTAAATTATATTTATGCGACGCAAAATCAGTATGCTTATAAACTAGAAGGATATGATACGGATTGGAACTATGTAGGAGAACGTAATTCTGCCTTTTATACCAACCTGAGTCCCGGCAAATATATTTTTCATATAAAAGCCTCTAATAATGACGGTGTCTGGAATGAGGAAGGACGTTCATTGGCTATTATCGTGCAGCCGCCTCTGTGGAGGACCTGGTATGCTTATCTATTTTATGTTATTGCTTTAGCGGCTATTATTTACGGAATTCTTTATTATGTAAATATCAAACGTAACCTGGAAGCCGGGTTGAAAATGAAACAACTGGAGAAACAAAAACAGGAAGAATTTCATCAGGCAAAGATACGTCTGTTCACAAACTTCTCTCATGAGTTGCGTACACCTTTAATGTTGATTATCACTCCGTTTGAAGAGCTGGTCAAACGGGTGGATATTCCGGCGGAGTTGCATGACAAGCTATCCATTATTTATAAGAACGCCCAAAAACTTTTGCTTCTTGTCAATCAGCTGATGGACCTGCATAAGAACCAGGCGGGTAGCATGGACCTGAAGGTAAGTGAAGGGGATATCTGCGAATATATCAAAGAAATCTATTATGCGTTCAATCAGATTGCTTTGACCAATGAAGTCAAATTCACCCTGAATTGTACTCCTAAAACGATCAATGGCTGGTTTGATAAATCCCTCTTGGAAAAAGTCGTCTTTAACCTCTTGTCGAATGCCTTCAAATATACGGCTTCCGGTGAATCTGTTCTTATGGAGGTGTCGGAAGTAACCCTGAAAGAACTGGACCCGAAACAGACTGACGGATTGTATAAAGATGAAAACATTCATTACGTAATCCTGAAAGTCAAAGATTCCGGTAAAGGGATTGAAGAAGGAGAGGCGGATAAGATATTCACTCCTTTCTATCAGATTCCTGAAACGTCCGGTATTAATTTGTCGGGGACAGGTATCGGTCTGAGTCTTGTTTATACGATTGTGCAGCTCCATCGTGGGGTAATTTATGTGGATCATACGGAAACAAAAGGTGCTTGCTTTGTCGTTATCCTTCCGGTATCCCGTTCGGCATTCTCTGAAGAACAGATAGAGAGCAGGGAAATAGATAAAATTGCGGAAATAACGAATACGGAGGATATATCGGTCTCGTTGCCGGTGCCGGAGAATAAAGATCAACCTAAATATAAGATTTTGCTGGTCGAGGATGATAAGGATGTACGTGATTATCTGAAGAAAAGCCTGGAAGCCGAATATATTGTTATTGAAGCAGCCGATGGAGTGAGGGCTTACGAAAAAGTAGTGCAGGATTTCCCTGACCTGGTACTTAGCGATATCATGATGCCAAAGCGCGACGGACTGGAACTGTGTACGATGATCAAGAATGATATCCGCGTCGGACATATCCCGGTTATTCTGATGACTGCCCGTTCGATGGTAGTCCATATCAAGGAAGGATTCCAGGCGGGAGCGGACGATTATATTGTGAAACCGTTCAATATGGACGTGTTGCAGACACGTATCCGTAGCTTGCTGGCTTCGAGGGAGCAATTGAAAAAACTCTATGGAAAACGTTTCTCCCCGGATGTAATGGGGATCGAGGTGAAGTCGGCCGACGAACGGTTCTCGCAGAAACTGTTTGACGTGATCGAGAAAAACATATCCAATGAAAAGCTGGATGTCGAATTGTTATGCACGGAAATCGGTATCAGCCGTGCGAACCTCTACCGCAAACTCAAATCCATCACCGAACTTTCACCGATGGAACTGATCCGTAACAAACGCCTCGAGATGGCGGCAAAATTGTTGAAAGAATCCGAAATGAATGTCTCTGAAATTGCGTCACATCTTGGATTTAACAGTCACTCTTACTTCTCCAATTCCTTTAAGACTTTTTATGGATGCACTCCGACTGAATTTGTGCAGATAAAAAACAATCAGGAACAGGGCGGCTGATAAAATCGTATCACATTTCTGTTACTTTTGTCTCAATCTATTCATATAGAATAATTTAATATTAAATTGGGAGCATATTTTCTTTTTGTGAAAAAGAGAATATGTTTCTTTGTGTTATTGAATTTGTTGAAATTTTAAGTCTAATTAAATCCATGATTAAATGAAAAAAGAAATCAAAAGGGCCACTCAATCGTTTTGGCGATTATTATTATTAATGGTGGCGTTTAACTCAAGTCTGAGTTTGTTTGCGCAAACACAGACTGTCTCCGGAATCGTTCTGGATGAATTTGGAGACCCGATGATCGGTGTATCTGTACTAGTGAAAGGAACAACCACAGGTATTATTACAGATGTAGAAGGGAACTTCACCGTCCCGGCTAAAACCGGTGATGTTTTATTGGTAAAGTATCTTGGTTACAAAGACCAGGAAATAAAAGTAACAAGTGATGCCCGCCTGAAAATTACTCTTCAGGAAGATAGCCAGAATCTGGATGAAGTAGTCGTAGTCGGTTACGGTACACAGAAAAAGGTAAACCTGACCGGTGCCGTTTCAGCTGTGACGGGAGAAGAAATTGCCAAACGTCCGGTAGCCAATACATCGACCATGTTGCAGGGCCAGATGCCAGGTTTGCGTATCACTTCCGACAAAGGCCAGCCGGGTAGTGAAAATGTTAATATTCGCGTGCGTGGTCAGGGTACTTATTCCGGTACCGGTTCCGATCCGTTAATCCTGATTAACGGTGTCGAGGGAGACCTGGCCTCCCTCGATCCGAACATTATCGAAAGTGTTTCTGTGTTGAAGGATGCAGCTTCGGCTTCTATTTATGGTTCGCGTGCTGCAAACGGTGTGATTTTGATTACTACAAAGAATGGTTCGGAAGTGAAAGAACGTGTTTCTATCCGCTATAACGGAAACTTTGCTGTTTACAATCCGACTACTTTGTTAGATCTGATTTGGGATTCTCCTACCTATATGAAGTATTTTAATATGGCTAAAGATAATTCCGGTGCTCCGGCTACCGACCGTTATTCGGATGAAATGATTGCTAATTATACTAATCCGTCTGATCCAACCAAGTACCCGAGTTTCAACTGGCTTGACTATATGTTTAATCCTGCATTTGTACAACAGCATAATCTGAGTATTGCAGGTACAACTGGTAAAACATCTTATAATGCATCTTTAAGTATGGTCAATCAGCCCGGAACATTGAAAGGTTCGGAGTTTAAACGTTACAATGCAACACTTGATCTTACTTCACGAGTAAATGATTGGGTAAAATTTGGAATGTATTTTACCGGTAGCCGCAGCAATCGTCAGGAAACACGCCAGGGTGATACGGATGCTTATCTGTCTACAATTTCGCAAGCTCCGACTTATATGCCGTGGTTGCCGGATGACGGTACAGGAATTAAACGTTATACTTCAAAGGCATTTTCTTTCGAGTCTAACAATAAGAATATGGTCGCCATTGTAGAAACTGAGAATTTTAAGACGAATGTCAATACGGATGTGAATGCACAAACTTGGTTGGAAGTAAATCCGATCAAAGGTTTGACTTGGTATACGAAAGGTGCCATGCGTTACAAACAGCAACATGAAAAAATTTGGGGAGCTATGGCTACACCGATCTATTATTATCACGATGGCAAGCAGAATGGAACGCTGAATACCGGAGGTACAGGATTAACCAGTACGATGAATAATAGTTCTTATTATAACTTGTATACTTATTTGAAATATGACTGGGCTACTCCGAATAAAGAACATGATTTTTCTGTAATGGCCGGTTATAATCTGGAATATTATAAGCTGGACAATCTTTCCGGTTATCGTCAGAATTATGACTTCCCCTTACATGAGTTGAATACTGGTATTGCTTCCGTACAGACTAATGAAGGTAAGTCTGAAGAATGGGGAATTATGTCCGCTTTCTTCCGTGCCAACTATGCATTCAAACAACGCTATCTGTTAGAAGTAAATGCTCGTTACGACGGTTCTTCCCGTATTTCTTCCGAATCTCGTTGGGGTATATTCCCTTCTTTCTCTTTGGGATGGCGTGTGACAGAAGAAGAGTGGATGAAAGAACTGAATTGGGAATGGTTGAACAGTCTGAAGCTACGTGGATCATGGGGTATCCTTGGTAACCAGAATATAGATCTTTATTCTTATTATGCCTCGGTTACAACCGGTAAGGATTACAGTTTTGATAATTCAAATTTGAATGCAGGTGTGGCTCAGACTGCTCTTACTAATCGTGATCTGAAATGGGAGTCCACTTCTATTGGTGACTTTGGTATTGACATTACCGCTTTCAATGGTTTCAATGTAACTTTCGACTGGTATAAGAAAAGGACATACGATATTCTTCGTGAGGCACAGAGTAATTCATTATTAGGTTTGAAGGCTCCGTATATCAATGCTGGTGAAATGGTCAATAAAGGTATTGAAGTGTCATTGGCTTATAACGGATATATTCAGGAAGGTGTATTTAAAGGATTGAGTTATAATGCTGGTATCTTCTTTGACCGTACGAGAAACGAATTGACAAAGTATGGTACTGATTATATTAACTCTACTAAAGGTTTAATCTATAAGGAAGGCTTACCTTACGAATCGTATTACGGTTATGAAGCAATCGGTATATTCAAAGATGAAGCAGATGTAGCCAATTCGCCTAAACAGTTTAATGACAAGACTTTGCCGGGTGATATCAAATATGCCGATATCAGTGGCCCGAATGGTGTCCCTGATGGTGTAGTCGATGAAAATGACCGTAAGGTTTTGGACGGCCGTTTACCGGACTTCGAATATACAGTGAACCTGGCTGCCAGTTGGAAAGGTTTTGATCTTTCTTTGATGGGACAAGGTGTGCAAGGAGTCAAACATTATGCCAGTGGTTGGGGTTTACGTCCTTTCTACCAAGGCTCACCAATCTCTCAGGATTATATAGATAATATGTGGACAGAAGAGCATACGGATGCTAAATATCCCCGCCTGTATTTTGCCGATTTGGGAGGTGCAAAGAATCAACGTGAAAGTACTTACTGGTTATACAATGCTTCTTACTTCCGTTTGAAGAACCTGACATTCGGCTACACTTTGCCGAAAGCACTGACAAGCAAAGCGAAGATCGAACGTCTGCGTTTCTACTTCTCTGGTGACAATTTGCTGACAATAACTAAATTTCCACAGGGTGGTGACCCGGAACGTAACTACAATTCGACAAAAAGTACGCGTCTGGTATATTATCCGCAGAACCGTATTATTTCATTTGGTGTAAATCTTGAATTCTAATTAAATCGTATATTAATTATGAAAATGAATAAATTATCATATATTTCGCTGTTGGTTGCCGGCTTGATGACAATGTCTTCCTGTTCAGATATTCTGGACACCCCTCCGACAACAACTCCGTCGGAAAGTATCTTCTGGCAGTCCAAGTCTGATTTTGATTCTGCATTGACCGGTTGTTATCAAGGCATGCAACAAAATACATTGTCACATCGGTCTATTGTTTTCGACTGTTTAACGGATAATGCTTACGGAAGTTCCGGGTCCTCTTATGTTTATTTGTCTTATATGATTCAGGCAGACAATATCGATCCGTCAATGACCGGTTTTATTCCTGATCTTTATGAAGAAGCCTATTCTGCCATTGCTCGTATGAATATATTCCTTTATCAGTTGAAAAACTATGAAGGAGCGGATATGAATAGTGTACGTAATCAGTACGAAGGTGAAGTGTTATTTCTTCGTTCCTACTGTTATTATCTGCTTTATTTGTGCTATGGGGAAGTGCCTTATCCAACCGAACCGCTGGATCTTGTAACTCAGAATATGGCGAAAGAGCCTTTGGAAACAGTTTACAAAAATTTGATTACTGATTTGCAGACGGCTATCGATAAAATGGATGACAAGACTTTTAAAGGTGCTGGTGGGCATGCAACCAAAGGTGCTGCCAAAGGGCTAAAAGCGCGTCTCCTGATGTATCATGCTTATGGTGAAGATGGTAAAGTGGCTAATCGGGACGAGGTACAGGAAGCATATAATTTATTGAATGAAATCAATGGATATTCACTGACCGATCGTTATGCAGATAATTTCACTTACGATACTCAAGAAGGCAGCAATGAAATTGTTTTCTCTATAAAATATCTTGCTCCGAATAATTATACGGATTTTGACCGTATATATGGTGACTATGCTGCGGTTCGCCCTGTCGCAAATTTGACAAATGATTATGAAGAAGGTGATAACCGATTAGGTCAGATTGTTGCTTTTGATGATAAATATCAGTGGCCCGGTGGTGAATTGCTATCATTACCTAAAAGTGATTTGAAGAAGGCAATGGTTAAATATCTGACACCGTTAATGAAAGAAGGCGATTCATGGGGGGCAAGTTTCCGCAGTGAAACGGATTTCATCTATCTGCGTTGGGGTGAATTGCTACTTTTAAAAGCTGAAGCTGCCAATGAATTAGGTATCGGTGGTGCTGCCGATATGGTAAATCAGGTGCGTAAGCGTGCAGGATTGGCTGACCTGGCAACCAATCTGACACAGGATCAGTTGCGTGAAAAGATCCGTCATGAACGCCGCGTAGAAACTCCGTTCGAGGTAATCCGTTACTATGATATGAAACGTTGGAAAATCATGGATAAACTGAATGGCCTTGAACTCGATCCTCTCTTGTCCGGACATGTGACTGCCTGGTCGAAAGCGCATGAGTATTTCCCGTTGCCGCAGTCGCAGATCGACTTCTCTAACGGTGTATTGATCCAGAATCCGAACTATTAATCGTTCGATAATAATTTAAGTATGGGTGAGAAGCTCCGCTGTTAAAGGCGGGGCTTTCTTTCCGATTTTAGTGGGACACCGCCGCTAGCGTTAGTGGCACATCTCTGCTAACGTTAGTGGGGCATCTCTGCTAACGTTAGTGGGATACCCCCACTAACAAGAGGGGCCGGATTTCATAAACCGGTAGCGCAGATCATCGTAAAATATAAGAGATAGATATCATGAAAAAGAGTTTAATTGTTTTATCAGCCTGCCTGGCCTTTTCGCTTTCCGCTTTTCCTCAAAAGCAGAAAAAGCAGGGTAACACGCCTGCTTCCTGGTCTGAGAAAATTGCCGTTGCCAAGCAGAATGCTTACGAACAGATGAAAATGAACAGCCTTCCGGTTTCTTCAAAGGTAATTAAGGCGAAACAAGCTACCGAAATGTTTACCGCCGATGTGACCGGACTGGATGAAATGGTACTTTATACCTGGGGTACGGTTGACGGGACTGCCGACGACCAGGCTGTATGGGCAAATGCCCGATTGATCGCGGCCGACGGCTCTTCCGTCTGGCTGAACGATCTGAAAGATACTTTTAAGGATACCGGTACAGGCCGCCCGGTCTTTAATGCCAATGCCAAAGGCGTTCCGGTCATCATGAAAGGAAAAACATACGAACGGACGATTATGGCGAATGCCAACTCACAGATCGCCGTTCCGCTGGATAAAAAATATGTCCGTTTTGAAGCGGAAATCGGACTGGAAAACCGTTCTTCCGCAGGGACCGTCATTTTCCGCTTGCAGGGGATAACAGGCAAAGAGTTATCCGAAGATATTATTGCCGGCTATCCGGCTGAATCGGCACAATTCCTTCCGTTTGCCGGAAGCGACATGAAAGCCCTGGTGACAACCTATGATGCTACCATAGAAAAACATATCGCCGAATCGGTCGTAGACCTGCTGACGGATAAAAAATATTTTACAGCCCGTATCGCTGCTGCCGGTCAGGAGAAGGAGCTGGATAAACAAGTGGTGACATACCTGAATATTGCACAGGATGCCATGAAGGTATACGAATTGCAGGAGTCGCTGAGCTGGCTTAATATGCGGGCCATCGAAGAGGCTTTCAATGATATGAAACGCAGTAAGTCGTTTGACCAGGCCATTAACCAATCCAGATTGTCAACCTTAAAGGAATTGGCAGACAAAGGTTTTGCAGGTATCTATTCAAACGATGAAAATACGATAAAAGATGCTCGGCAGGCATTACAGTTAAAACGGGAAATACTGCTGGCCAATCCGGAACTGGATATGGATAAACTGATCGTGGGCCGTTACCATATCGGTACCTCTGCCCGCCAGGTCAACCCCCGCTCGCTGGGAACACAGAATAATAACTGGTCGAACCAGACTTCCGCCCCGCGTGGCGGATTCGATGCGGAGATCGTTGAACTTTCGAATCTTCGCGGCGACATTCAGTCACGTACCATCTTCAAGCCGGATAACGGTTCCTCCGTTCCCGACCTGAAACTGCATTGGGATGCCGACCGGGTGATGTTTTCCATGATCGACACCGACAAGCGCTGGCAGGTTTTCGAAGTGGGACTGGACGGGAAAGGTTTGAAAAAACTGATCGAGTCACCCGAGAAAGACCTTGAGTTCTTTGATGCGACCTGGTTGCCTTCGGGAAAGATCATTGCTGTATCCAATATCGGTTACAACGGTGTTCCTTGTGTAAATGGGAATGATGAGGTCGGTAATATGGTGCTTTATAATCCGGAAGACCGTTCCCTGCGTCGTCTGACGTTCGACCAGGATGCCAACTGGTCGCCGGTCATCATGCACAATGGCAAGGTGATGTATACCCGTTGGGAGTACACCGACCTGACACACTATTTCTCCCGCTTCGTGATGCATATGAATCCCGACGGAACCGAGCAGAAAGCACTTTACGGCAGCGGCTCTTATTTTCCGAACAGCACATTCGACGCGAAACCGATACCCGGCCAGGCATCCGGTTTTGTCGGAATCATCTCCGGACACCACGGTGTTGCCCGTTCCGGCCGTCTGATCCTGTTCGATCCCTCCAAAGGCCGCAAGTCGGAACTGGGAATGGTGCAGGAACTGCCATTTCGCGACCGCAAGATCGAACCGATCGTGAAAGACCGGCTGGTGGATGATGTCTGGCCTCAGTTTATCAAGCCTTATCCGTTGAACGATAAATATTATCTGGTTGCCGCCAAATTGAATCCGAATGCTTTATGGGGCATTTATCTGGTAGACGTGTATGATAACCTGACTCTGATTGCCGAGTATGAAGGTGAAGGATTGATCCACCCGATACCGGTAAAGAAAACTCCGGTTCCCCCCATTATTCCCGACCGTACGAAACCGGGCACGAAGGAGGCAACTGTCTTTATTCAGGATATTTACGAAGGTGAAGGTTTGAAGGGCGTACCCCGTGGTACGGTGAAAGCATTCCGTGTGTTGTCTTACGAATATGCTTATAATAAAACTCCGTCCGACCATTGGGCACAGGGTGTTCAGAGCGGATGGGATATCAAACGCCTGTTGGGTACGGTGCCGGTCGAAGAGGATGGCTCTGCCTTGTTCACTATCCCCGCCAATACGCCGATCTCACTTCAACCGCTGGATTCGTGCGGACGTGCCGTGCAGTGGATGCGTAGCTGGCTGACCGGAATGCCGGGAGAAACCGTCTCCTGTATCGGTTGTCACGAAGACCAGAACCAGATACCTATCCCGAAACGTGTGGTCGCTTCGACTATCAAACCGCATGCGATCGCATTGCCGGAAGGCGGACAGCGTCCGTTCACGTTCGAACTGGAAGTACAGCCGGTGCTGGACCGTGCCTGCATCGCCTGCCATGACGGTTCCAATAAACTGGCCGATTTTACCGGTGGCCGTATCGATGATTTTACCGGATTTGGCAAAAGTTATCTGAATCTTCATCCGTATATCCACCGCCAGGGACCGGAAGCGGAGATCGAAGTCTTGAATCCGTACGAATATCATGCCTCGACCAGCCAACTGATCAAGATGTTGAAAACCGGACATCATGGCGTTGAACTGACCGATAAGGAATGGAAAACGCTTTATAACTGGATTGACTTTAATGCTCCTTATCACAGTAAATTTAAAGCAAATATCTTCAAGGGAGTGGAACAGATCAGCCGTCGTACGGAGTTGACGGAGAAATATGCCGGTTCCGGTGTAGACTGGCAGTCGGAAATCCGTGCCTATGCCGATTATCTGGGCAAACAGCCGAAGCCGTCTCCCGTAAAACCGGAACGCAGGGAATATAAAGATAAAGAAGTGAATGTGAAAGGCTGGCCGTTTGATGCAACAACCGCTAAGAGCATGCTGGCAAAGGAACAGGAGACAAAGAAGAGCATCGAACTGGCTCCGGGTATCGTGATGAACTTTGTCCGCATCCCGGCAGGTAAGTTTGTGATGGGAAGTAACAAGGGACATTCCGATTACTCTCCGGCCAATAAGCAGGAGGTGAAAAAGGCATTCTGGATGGCGGAGATAGAGGTGAGTAACGAACAGTTCCGTACAATTTTCCCCGATCATAACAGCCGTTTCGTGAACCAACTTTGGAAGGATCATGTGCACCAGGGGTATCCGGCCAACAATCCGGAACAACCCGCCATCCGTGTCAGTTGGGAAGAGGCGATGGCCTTCTGTGAGAAGCTGAGTGAGAAAACCGGTTTGAAAGTGACTTTGCCGACTGAAATGCAGTGGGAGTGGGCCTGCCGTGCCGGTAGTGAATCCGATTTCTGGTACGGGGCGCTGAATACCAATTTTGCCGCCTATGAAAATATGGGTGACAAGCAACTGAACAAGCTGGCGGTAAGAGGTGTGAACCCGCAGCCGATGAGCCCGGGTGACCCCTGGTACAAATACTACACATACCAGCCGAAAGACAATAATGTCGACGACGGCAATATGCTGATGGTGAAAGGCGGCGGTTATCAGGCTAACCCCTGGGGATTGTATGATATGCAGGGTAACATCGCCGAATGGACACGTTCCGACTATCTGCCTTATCCTTATAACGAGAAGGCACAAGGTAACGGAACCGAAAAAGTGGTACGCGGCGGTTCCTGGACCGATCATCCGAAAACCTCGACAGCCTATTACCGTAAATCTTATCTGCCCTGGCAGAAAGTGCATAATGTAGGTTTCCGTGTAATCATTGAAGATTAAGTATCGAATGAGCGCATTTAAACAAATCATAATCGGACTGGTGGCCGGAGCAGCTTTCGTTTGTAGCCATGCACAGACGAAGCTGCCGCCGGCCTGGCAGTCTTCGCTGGTCAGGATCAGTGAGGAAGGTATTCTGACTTATATTCCCGATAAAGACGGCAATACCATACCTGATTTCAGCCGGGTAGGCTATCATCATGGCGATAAAAGTATTCCTCAATATCCGGTCGTTAAAGTCGTTTTTCCTGTAAAAGAAGGGGATAGCGGAGCCTTGATACAAGAGGCTGTCGATGAAATATCCCGCAGACAACCGGATGAAAACGGTCATCGGGGGACGATTCTTTTAAAACGGGGTGTTTACAGGATTGCCGGTTCTGTCGTGATAAACACCGGTGGTATAGTGTTGATGGGAGAAGGCGATAATGTCAATGAAACCCGTCTGATCGCTACCGGTAAAGAGCGTCGTACTTTGATCCGGGTGGAAGGAAGCGGTTCGATGAAGGAAATACCGGATACACGGGTGAAGATAACAGACGATTTCGTGCCGGTCGGTACCCATTCATTCCGGGTCTCGTCGACAAAAGGTTTTAAGGTGGGCGACCGGGTGATCGTTTACCGTCCCGGCACCCAGGAATGGATCCATGCCATTAAGATGGACCAGATCGTGGAACGGAAAGGTACACGCCAATGGACGCCGCAGGAATATAACCTGGCTTTCGAACGTCAGATCACGAAGATCGAAGGCAACCGTCTTTTTATCGACAACCCTGTCGTGATGCAGATGGATAAGAAGTTTGGAGGTGGCGAAGTCTATAAATATACGTTCGACGGACGTATCAGTGAGGTCGGTATATCGGATATCTGCTTTGAATCCGAGTTTGAAGATTATGAAGACCTGGAACACGGTTGGATTGCCGTCGGACTGGATAAAGCGGAAAACTGTTGGGTGCGGAACATCACGGCGCGTTATTTCGGCTACTCGGCTGTCAGTTGCGAACGTTTTGCCAAAAACGTTTCTGTTGTGGATTGTCGTTGCTTGGAAGCAAAGTCACTTATTACCGGAGGTTATCGTTATTCTTTCAATAACTGGGGACAGCAGAATCTCTTTATGAACTGTCAGGCGGCGGAAGGCCGTCATGATTATGTAACCGGTGCACAAGTATGCGGTCCGAATGTCTTCTATAATTGCACGGCTTCGCAGACGTTTGCCGATATAGGTCCGCACCACCGTTGGTCTGTCGGCACATTATATGACAATATCGTCACCGATGGCGAAATAAACGTACAGGACCGCGGTCAGATGGGAAGCGGACATGGTTGGGCAGGCGTGACGCAGGTATTGTGGAACTGCCGGGTGAACCGTGCTGCCGTACAGAACCCGTGGACTTCGGGGCATAATTATTGTATAGGATTGAAAGGAGAGAAGTATCCCGGTCATTTTACCGATCGCCCGGATGGCATCTGGGAAGGACAGAATGAGATCAATCTATTTCCCCGTTCCTTATATATAGCGCAATTGATGGCGCGACAAAAGAATAGTGATTTGAGTATTTTGCTAAAATAGACAACTATCAAAATGACACTACTCTACCGGGTAAATCGGATTAATATATCGGGTAAAATAAAATACCCTACTGGGTAATATTTTTTAACATATAAATATGTTTATAAAATACCTGGTAGGGTGTCATTTTGTCAAAAAGGTAGTTTCGATTTATTCCCCTTTCAGCAAATCCGGCCGTAGCCGTGCCGTCCGTTCCTGTGCTTGCTGCAACCGCCATTCGTCGATCTTACGCTGGTGGCCGGAGAGAAGCACATCCGGAACTTTCCAACCGTTATAATCAGCCGGGCGTGTATAGACCGGCGGAGCCAGCAGGTTATCCTGGAAAGAATCGGAGAGGGCACTCTGTTCGTCACCGATGGCTCCGGGTATCAGGCGGACAACCGCATCGGTAATAATAGCGGCAGCCAGTTCGCCGCCTGTCAGGACATAGTCGCCTACGGATATTTCCCGGGTGATCAGATGTTCACGGATACGGTAGTCGATCCCTTTATAATGGCCGCATAGAATGATCATGTTATTGAACAGGGACATGCTGTTTGCTATCGGTTGGTTGAATGTTTCCCCGTCGGGAGAGGTGTAAATAATCTCGTCATACTCCCGTTCGCTTTTCAAAGCGGAGATAGCCCGGTCGATCGGTTCGATCTGCATCACCATCCCGGCCTCACCGCCGAAAGGATAATCATCCACACGCCGCCATTTGTTAGTGGTGTAGTCACGCAGGTTATGTAAATGGATTTCAGCCAGTCCCTTGTCCTGTGCTCTTTTTACGATGGAGCAATTAATCATTCCATCGATCATTTCCGGAAGTACGGTCAGTATGTCGATACGCATAGAGGTTCATTTATTTATGCTGCAAAAATACAGCTTTATTTTATAGTTATCAAAATTCTCTTGGTCCATAATATCTTTTTACTACATTTGTGATCTAAATCAAACAGCTCAAAAATCAAAGCTTATTAAAGCTATTTACATATGGATTTTATATAAGCAAATTATATCTGATGAAAAAAACACTAGGTGTAGGGTATTTAAAAGTGTTGCTGGTCGCAACTGTTATAGCCATTTTGATCGTGACTACAGGATATTCTTATGTAAATAGGGGAGAAATCATATTTATCGACAAGGTGGAAAACGGGGGAACCGAAGACCCCCTTCAAGCCAATGAACTGAATCTATCGAATTCCTACGAATATAAGAGCTGGAAGAATACGGCGGATACGACTTTCAAAAGTTTGTATAACGGTAATCAGGCCGAAGACATTCTGGCTATGCGGCCCGAAATGGTAATCTTGTGGGCGGGTTATGGCTTTGCAAAAAGTTATTTGTCTCCGAGGGGACATATGTATGCTATTGAAGATCTTTATCGTAGTTTGCGTACCGGCGCTCCTCGAAAGGCGAACGACGGTCCTCAGCCTGCTTCCTGCTGGGCCTGTAAAAGCCTGGATGTCCCACGGTTGATAGACGAAGTGGGTTCGGATGGGTTCTATAAAAAGAAATGGTACGACTGGGGATCGGAAGTGGTCAATCCTGTCGGTTGCGGCGATTGTCATGATCCGGAGAGTATGGATTTGCGTGTTCCGCGCCAGTTCCTGATCGACGCTCTGAAACGGGAAGGCGATCCCATTGAAGATGCTTCCGACCAGAGGATGCGTTCGCTTGTTTGTGCCCAATGCCATGCGGAATATTATTTTGAAGTGGAGAATAAGGAAGTCGTCCTTCCCTGGGATTCCGGTTATACGGTTGAAGCTATGGAAAACTATTACGATAAGATCGGTTTTTCCGATTATGTCCATAAACTGAGTAAAGCACCTATGTTGAAAGCCCAGCATCCGGATTTTGAACTGGCTCAGATGGGAATCCATGCCCGCCGGGGTGTTTCCTGCGGTGAATGCCACATGCCGTATGTCGAGGAAGAGGTTCGTTCCTATAATAATCATCATATCCAAAGCCCGCTGGCAATGATCGAAAAAACTTGCCAGACCTGTCATCATGAAAGTGCGGAAGTGCTTCGTCAGGACGTATATACCCGGCAGAACAAAGCCGTGGAACTGCGTAATAAATTGGAAAAGGAATTGGCGAAAGCACATATCGAAGCGAAGTTTGCCTGGGATAGGGGAGCGGCGGATAACCAGATGGAGCCCGTGCTCAAACTGCTGCGTCAGGCCCAGTGGCGTTGGGATTTTGCTATCGCTTCCCATGGCGCTGCCTTCCATGCTCCCCAAGAAGTACAACGTATTTTAGGAGACGGCCTGTATAAAACGATGCAGGCCCGCCTGGTCATAAAAGACGTACTGAACAAACACGGTTATAATCAAGAAGTACCCATGCCCGATATCTCAACCAAGGAGAAGGCACAGAAATATATAGGTCTGGATATGAAATCAGAACTGGCTGCCAAAGATGAATTTCTGAAAACCGTTATACCGGAATGGACTAAAGAGGCAAAAGCCAATAAACGTTTTATTGAGGAGTATAAGGTAGCGAGATAGTAAACTTGCTGCCTTTCCCTTCTTCCGAATCCAACAGGATGGTTCCTTTAAACGTTTTTATAATGCTCAGGCTGATTGCCAGTCCGAGACCGGTTCCTTTGGCAAACTCATCCAGTTTCTGGAAGCGTTCGAATACTTGCTTTATCTTATCTTTAGGAATACCTTTTCCTGTATCTTCGACTGACAGCAGGATATGTTCGGTATCGTATTCGTATTTGACTTTGATATATCCGTGAGTAGTAAATTTTGTCGCATTGTTTATGAAATTAGTAACTACCTGGGTCAGTCTGAATCGGTCGGTATAGATAATGGCCGGGATCTCCGGAACTTCTTTGATCAATTCTACTCCCTGAGGCATCAGTACGCGATGTGTATTAAAAATATCTTCCACCAATTGATTCAGATCGCAGTCTGCATAGGTAAAGGAGATCTGTCCGGATTCGATGCGCGACAGGTCGAGAATGTCGCTGATCAGTTTCAGAAGCAAGTCGTTATTCGTGTTTATCAGGCCGATAAACTCATTTTTTTCATCCTGCTCCAGTTCCATATCCGAACTCAGCAGTTGGGAGAAGCCGACGATGGCGTTGAGCGGTGTGCGTATCTCATGGCTCATATTGGCCAGGAAGGCCGATTTCATCTTATCGGATTCTTCCGCCTTTTTCAGGGCCTTGGTCAGATTGATTTCTGTTTCCTTGATTTGCTGGATATTGAGGCAGAGGCCGTTTACTTCAACGGAATTATCAGTGCCGTCGGTGTTTGTATTGGTGTTTTGGGCATACCGGAATTCCCACCATTGGTGTCCTTTCCCATTGAAATCATACCTTCTTCTGGTGATTTGCCGGGATGGAAAACCATGGTCTAGTTTGTATCTGTTCAGTTCGAAATCAGATTGCTCATTCTCATGAATGGCATTACTGAAACTTATTGCACTGATCGGTTTTTCAGGCATATCCAGATAATGGTAAAATTCTTTATCAAAATAGAAGGTTCCGTTTTTATACCGGAACGTGAAGATGTTACCACTTTCCAAAGCGAAAGAGAGGAACTCTTTCTCATGTTTCAGGTTTTCCTGCACCTCTTTTTTATGGGTAGCTTCTCTTTTATACAACATTCGCTGGTAAATGATAATGATTATCAGTATGATTCCCAGCAGAACTGCTATACATATAATATAAAACTGATAACGGATATAAAAGGGGATATTTACAATCTCGCTGTCTACCGGAAGTTTATTGAGGCTGATCCCCCATTGGTCGAGTATTTTATAATCGAATATGTACTTTTTATCTGCCTCCGTAATTTGCGGAAAGTTGCTTACCGGAGTTCCGTCCAGTATATCGGCAATACGGTTGGCTGCCAGTATTGTCTGTTCCTGCTGTGTCGTGACATATCCTCCGACTACGCCATAATTGTAACCGACCATTTCGTTGAGGACCGAGAAACCGGGGAAAGAACTGAAACGTCCCAAAGAAAGAGTCAGGTAGTCCCTTTTGATTGCCAGATAGGCCTTATTATAATAGTTCTCGCCCAATCCTTTGATCAGTGACCGGGTAGATTTTCCGTTGATCGTGCTTATGTACATGGCGTCCGGTATTATCTTCTTTTCTTTGGGGATGGAGGTGCCTCGTTTTCCGGATAAGCGTATTCTGTCCGGGGAGAAAATATTGTTCGCTTTGCAGATGTCTTTGATTTGTTCGTCCATATCGGCCAAAATGATTTTGTCTGCATAGATATCGTCGGTAACCCGCACGACAATACATTTGCCTATGAGTTGTTCTATCAGCTCTACATTGGTTTTATAATCCGGTTTGTCGTGAAAGCCTGTTATGTTGGGCAACTTTTGAATGAAAGGCTCGTTCGGATAGTTTGCTCCGGTGAAGACTATCGGGGTCGTTTTAACGGAAGGATGGTCGCAGGTCAGTAAGGCGTTCAGGGCTGGGTCATCGCAAGTCAGGATTACATCAGGGGTCCAGGATGACAAAGTATTCAGTTCTTCATAGATGGTCAGCTTCTGCTTCTTCTCCGTTTTTTTAGTACAATCCAGATAAAGGGTATGGACTTCCGCATGTATGTCCCTTTTCCGTAATTGTTCTGCAAAGATATTTTTCATTTTCTTATATGCCGGGAGACCGGTTTCGTAAGACTGGATGATTAATATGTGTTTATGAGGCGTCGTCTGGTTGCATGAACCATTTAGAATACAAAATAGGACAAGTATGAGTATATATTGCACTGATAGAATCTTGTTAGACATTACATTATGAATGATTAAGTAAATATTTTATCCCTAGTGTGTTTGTATTTTTTGATATTCAGTAAGAATTACGCCTCTAAATTAGGCTGAATTTTTATATTGGACAAAGATTTGGAAATGAAATAACCGTTGATTAATAAGATTTTTTGGCTTGTGGTAAGAATAAAGTCCGCACACTCGTTGAATAATTATTCTATTATTAGTACTTTTGCCAGTCAAATTGCCGCTGGCGGGGAATCTCGCGGACGCATAAAAATTGATTGAATAAATTTTAGAACAATGAATATATCTTACAACTGGCTGAAAGAGTATCTTGATTTCGACTTGCAGCCCGAAGAAGTATCAGCAGCACTAACCTCTATCGGTTTGGAAACCGGGGGAGTAGAAGAAGTTCAAACGATCAAAGGTGGACTGGAAGGACTGGTTATCGGCGAAGTTCTGACTTGTGTGGAACATCCGAATTCTGACCATTTGCATATCACGACGGTGAATGTCGGTGGAGAAGAACCTTTACAAATCGTTTGTGGTGCGCCCAATGTCGCAGCAGGCCAGAAAGTGGTTGTTGCTGTGAACGGTACGAAACTCTATGACGGTGACGAAGTCTTTACCATTAAAAGATCAAAAATCCGTGGCGTTGAGTCGAACGGTATGATCTGTGCGGAAGATGAGATCGGTATCGGAACAGACCATGCCGGCATTATCGTGCTTCCGGCTGATGCGGTTGTAGGAACTCCTGCCAAGGAATATTATAATGTAAAGAGCGACTATGTGCTGGAAGTGGATATCACTCCGAACCGTGTGGATGGAACCTCCCATTTCGGTGTTGCCCGCGACCTGGCTGCTTACCTGAAACAGAACGGTAAGCCGACGGAACTGAAACGTCCGTCTGTCGACGCATTCAAGATCGACGATGAAACTCCGGCTATCGAAGTGATCGTTGAAAATACGGAAGCATGCCCCCGTTACTCCGGCGTTACCATCAAGGGCGTAACAGTGAAAGAAAGTCCGGAATGGTTAAAGAACCGTCTGAATATAATCGGTTTGCGTCCTATCAATAACGTAGTGGACGTAACCAACTATGTATTGCATGAAATGGGACAGCCTCTGCATTCATTCGATGCAGGTAAGGTTACAGGCGATAAAGTGATCGTGAAGACGATGCCGGAAGGTACCAAGTTCGTCACCCTGGATGGTGTTGAACGTACGTTGACCGACCGTGACCTGATGATCTGCAATACGAAAGATGCAATGTGTATCGGTGGTGTGTTCGGCGGCCTGGATTCGGGTGTGACGGAGCAGACTACGGATGTATTCCTTGAATCGGCTTGTTTCCATCCGACATGGATTCGTAAGACAGCCCGTCGTTTCGGTTTGAATACCGATGCTTCTTTCCGCTTCGAACGTGGTCTGGATGCGAACAATACAATCTATGTATTGAAACGTGCCGCTCTGTTGATCCAGGAAGTAGCCGGCGGTAAGATTACCGGATCTATCCAGGATGTTTATCCGAATCCGGTACAGCCTTATACGGTAGAACTGACTTACAACAAGATCAACAGTCTGATCGGTAAGGACATTCCGGTAGAGACAGTTAAGAGTATTCTGGCCAGCCTGGAGATGGAAATCGTTTCGGAAACAACCGAAGGCTTGACCATCCATGTGCCGGTTTACCGTATCGACGTACAGCGTGATGTCGATGTAATTGAAGATATCCTCCGTATCTACGGATATAATAATATAGAGTTCAGCGACAGTGTAAAATCGAACCTGAGCTACAAGACAGCTACCGACCGTGGCTACGATCTGCAAAACCTGATCTCTGAACAGCTTTGCGGTTCAGGTTTCAATGAGATCATGAACAATTCGCTGACACGTTCCGCTTATTACGATGAACTGACTACTTATCCGGTTTCTCATTGCGTTATGCTGATGAACCCGTTGAGTGCAGACCTGAACGGCATGCGTCAGACATTGTTGTTCGGCGGTCTGGAAAGCATCGAACATAATGCGAAACGTAAGAACGGCAATATCCGTTTCTTCGAATTCGGCAACTGCTACGATTATAATGTAGAGAAGAAGCGTGAAGACGCTACACTGGCCGAATTCTCGGAAGACTATCGCCTGGGATTATGGGTTTGCGGCGACCGTGTGGAAAACAGTTGGGCGCATGCAGATGAAAAGGCTACCGTGTATGAACTGAAAGCCTATGTGGAAAATATCCTTATCCGTCTGGGCGTGAATTTGAAGAAGGTTGTCTTCGGAAACCTGAGCAATGATATTTATTCAACAGGCGTAAGTCTTACAACAACTTCGGGCCGCGAACTGGGTACGTTCGGTATCGTAAACCGTAAGATCTGCAAGGCTATGGATATTGATTTCGAGGTATATTATGCTGAGTTGTCCTGGACATTGCTGATGAAGGAGACAAAGAAGAATAAGGTGACATTCTCCGAGATCTCTAAATTCCCGGCAGTAAAACGTGACCTGGCCTTGTTGCTGGACAAGTCCGTTCAGTTTGCTGAGATCGAAAAGATTGCCGAAGAAAGCGAACGCAAACTGTTGAAGGAGGTTTCCCTGTTCGACGTTTACGAAGGCAAAAACCTGCCGGCCGGAAAGAAATCGTATGCCGTAAGTTTCTACCTGCAAGATGAAACGAAGACATTGAACGACAAACAGATCGACGCGATCATGCAGAAGATCCGCAAGAATCTGGAAAGCAAACTGGGTGCATCATTGAGATAAGACAAAAGTTTATAATAATATAATACAGATATAATATGGGAAGAGCGTTTGAGTTCCGTAAAGCAAGAAAATTTAAACGTTGGGGTAATATGGCCCGCGTATTCACAAAACTGGGTAAGGAAATCACTATTGCTGCGAAAGCAGGCGGTCCTGATCCGGAGAATAACCCCCATTTGCGTGCATTGATGCAGAATGCAAAGAAGGAGAATATGCCGAAAGAAAATGTGGAACGTGCCATTAAGCGTGCTGTAGAAAAAGATTTCTCCGGTTATAAGGAGATGACTTATGAAGGTTACGGCCCGTTCGGTATTGCTATCTTCGTGGAAACAGCGACCGATAATACAACCCGTACGGTTGCCAATGTGCGCAGTTATTTCAATAAGCACGGTGGCTCACTGGGTACAAGCGGTAGCCTTGAATTCCTGTTCGATCATAAATGTGTATTCCATATCAACAAGAAAGATGGTATTTCGTTGGAAGACCTGGAACTGGAACTGATCGATTATGGAGTGGATGAAGTAGACGAAGACGAAGAAGATATAATTATCTACGGCGAATTCGCCCAGAACTCCGCTATCCAGAAATATCTTGAAGAGAACGGTTACGAAATCACAAGTAGCGAGTTTGTTCGTATCCCGAACGATCTGAAAGAAGTGACAGCCGAACAGCGTGAAGCATTGGATAAGCTGATTGAAAAGCTGGAAGAAGATGACGACGTACAGAATGTATTCCATAATATGAAGGAAGATGGAATTGATGACAATGAAGAATAGTCTGTGTATTAGCCTTTTATGAATTTGTATACGGATTTATTTAATATAGATTAACAAAAGGGAGTGCATTTGTACTTCCTTTTTATTTTTCTGATAGAGGAATTTGAGACTTTAGAAAGTTACCAGCTGCGAAAAGTTGGGGGGAGTGTGGTTACTTTCATTTTGTCTCTAAAATATTACCCCATACCCCTAAAAAGAAGAAAGCCCAGCTACCACTAGGATAACTGGACTTAAGAATTAAATAGAGCTTATTTATTTAAGAATCGTTCTATAGTACCATCTTTCTGCTGTTTCAGTATTCTTTTAGACATCTTATCTGGATCTAACTTAGTATAGGCTATAAACAAATCTTCTAATAGGTCTGTATTATGAATCCATACTTTATATAAGTCTTTCATTTTATCGTCTATTGCTAGCTCTTTATCTTCTAATTGGCAATATAAAGCAGCATTAGATATAAAAATGATCTCCTGTACATCTTCTACACTAGTTATATTTCTACTGGTAAATTCTTCTCCTAATGTGTCTTTACTAATAATAAAGCCAAAGTGCTCTAATACACTCCTTTTATCCAAAGCATAAAATTCTTCTAAAGAATCTACTTGTATATCACCCAGTTTAAAAGATAATTTAAAATTGTTAGGTATCTGCATAATATTGATTATTAATGTAATTCTATAACTTCATCGAATAGATCACTAAAATTATCAGCCTTGCATTCATCCATCAATTTCTTTGCCTTTTCATCAGTCATAGATTCTTTTACACATTCTAAGATCTGATCCACTTTATATTCACTTCTAACCCATTTAGCAATCCAATCAATAAAGAATCTACTAGATAAGAAAGTATGTGTAAAACCAACTTCTTTTCCTGTCTGTATTATCTTCTCTGCTCTATTTACATTACTTTCATTAGGTAATTTCTTATTAGGATTATTTGCCATCCTATAAAGATAGTCCTTATTAATAGCAGTGCTCAAAGTGAGATACTTAGATAATACAGATAGTCCATAACCATTATTGGGCAAATTATCAGATTGTTCACCATCTTTAGTTCTTGTATGTCTTAGCTGCATATACTGATCTATAAATGCTAATCCTTTATCTTCTGGTCTTAATTTTGCCAGTACAGAAATATAATTATCATTCTTCCAGTTAATAGCAGTAGTATTAATTTCCATTATTAAAGTAGATACGGCTACTTCTCTATTAAGCGGATACATCAGCCAAATATCATAATACTTATCTTTCTTATTCAGTTCTTTAATAGCTGCATATCTATGCTGTCCATCTAAGATCACTAAATAGTTCTTTGCATTTTCAGCATTTACTTCATCAGTAGGATTATTGGCATCATAAACAGTAATACCTTTTTCTATAACATCTTTAGCATCTATTACTGTTATAGGTGATAATAAACCAAATTCTTCAATAGACTTCTTTTTAGAATTAACTATACTTCTATTGATCTGTCTATTTATATTGGTAAAAGCCAATATCTTTCCACTACCTTCTAATGTGAATAACTTTTCTTCTTTCTTCTCTAACTTTTGATCTGTCATAACAATTGTATTTATTGATTAAACTGGCGGCAATGTAGGTATAAAATGAAATGAAACTTATTCAATTAAATATCTTTGCACGAGTGTTTATCTAATAGATGTTTAATATAATGAAGATATGATTTTCAAGGATATACAGTAGTATGATAATGGTGTAAAAAATGTATCTATTTATTAACATCAAAAGGCTTAAAATATCTATAATTGGAGTATTTTCCTTTTAAATGGTTAATACAGAAAAAGCCCGTCTACCATATAAAGGCAAACAGGCTTGTGTTCTACTTCTTATTCATCTTAAATTTGTAATGGTAATCTACTCCAAATAGTGCCCCAGCAAATGTACAGACTTCTCCAAAGGCAGTTAATACACTACCGTGGATTATTCCTACAGGTGGTACACAGAAGCCTGCTATAAGTAATCCTATTCCTAAAACTACTAATACACAAGCTACTATCAATTGTACTATTAAGTACTTATTCATTGTTCAATTTACTACTATATTATCTATTCCTATTGTTCTTGTAGAATACCAGTTCTTGCTTGTATCTGACCATCTGCATACAGGAAGCATCGTAGACCAGCTGTTGACGCTACGTTAACGGTAATATTGCCTTCCCAACTATAAGATGTTTCTGCTCCTATTGTATAACTACTTGCAATTGTAGCTGATGCAACCATTTGAGACGTCGATTCCGCTGTTTTATGAATTTGTATCGCAATATTATTAGCCGTTCCACCTCTGTAAACGTCACCGATAGAACTGATTGTCACATTATAATGTACTCTATTAGTAGTACCTTGAACCTTCTTACAATTAAGGCTAAAGAAATATTTCTCTGAACCAGCTGGCTTATCTCCTGTCAAAGTCAATGTGTAGGGATTTGGATTATCATTTGTTGAAGTGACTGCATAAAATAAATCGCTAGCATTACCTGTATGTATTCCATTTATTGTTTTACTCACGTTCGTATAAAAATCATAAGCGGTTACATCTCCTTTCCAGTTATTAATATTATTAATTTTACTCCATTCAATTTTGTCAGTACACCAAGCTATTTCTCCTTTAGAGTTCTTCATATAAATACCTCTTTTTAAGCCTGCTGGATATATATCATTATAACCTATGGCTGTCGTTGTGCCAATTGATGTTATACCAGCTAAGCCGGTAACCGCCGTACCACCATTGTTTATCATTTTGTTTGACATAGGGTGTGCTGGTAGTGGTGCATTATGATCGTAATTTCTAAAATCACCTAAGCGAAAAGGTGAAGCAGAACCGCCTGTAGGCTTATTATATGTATATGTACCACTAGAATCTATTCTATTTATTAAGACTGTAATTTCATTTGATTGAGTTAAATTAATCCCATAATTTCTACCTTTAAGGATAACTTCATCAATTGTTGTCCCATTATAATTTATAGGCTTCCATTTACTCCAATGATTTATATTAGTTGATTTACAAAGAGTTCCTAAATCATAACTTGCATCACCTAAACAGTTATGCACATCTATTATGCCTATATTTTTTGCAGGAAGTATCATTATTTATTCAGTTGTTTTAATTCAGTTATTTGTTTTGATAAATCTTGTATACAATCAATCAATAATGGTATAATCTTTACATAATCAATTGATTTGTATGTTGTACCTCCATCTTTATATTGATCGTGTACAATATCTGGTATCAACTTTTCAACATCTTGGGCAATTAAGCCGTATTGACGATTTTCTGTATCCTTAAATGAATCAAGTTCTATTGCTTTGCTATTCCACCTATATTGAACTGGTTCTAATTGATTAATCAGATTTAAAGAATTGGTTAATGGCTTTATATCCTTCTTTAAACGTTTATCAGATGACGCATAGGCAGTAACACTACCGTATGCAAGAATATTCCCCTTATCAAACTCTACGTGTTGACCGTATGAGTTCCTTGCCATTATTAGAAATTTATGACTTGATTGAATTATACCACCAACATCATTCACATTGGTTGCTGCTAAATATGTATTATATGCTGAGTTTGACTTACGTACAACTTTAACACTTGAATAATCACTATAATTAATCGTTAAAGCACCTGTCAGCGTTCCACCTCCAAGCGGTAAGTAAGAATGTGTATGATTGGCTAATGAAACAGATGAACTCCCATTATATGCAATCACATCACCATTTGCTCTAATTGAATTAGTTGTACTTATTAATCCAGATGCAGTAATTGATCCCACACCTGTCATATTCCCACTAATATTAGATGTCCCGTTGAAAGATTGTCCCCAGATATTGCGTGCAGTCTGTAATTTCGTTGCAGACGCTACATTATCCACAGTTGTAGCCAGTTGCCTGGAAACCCAGGTCGCTTCAGTTGTATTACCCTTTGGTCCGCTCATAATAAAAGCCATAGGTATAGCTGTCTTTGATATGCCTATGGCAGTCACATAAGGTACATCTGAACCTGTATAAGTATCCATAAGGATAAAGTCTTTATAGTTCGTATTGCCATTAGTATTAGTATTCATCATATTGAATCTAACTTTACCACTGGTAACATAAGATGGAGCCTGTTTGCCTCCATTACCTGTATATACACCGCTAATACGATTTACAGAACCATTAAGCGTAACATTAGCGGAACCATTAATACTGACTGATCCAGAAACATCATTCCCTAATGTCAATGTTCTAGCAGTACCCCAATTAGCCGTAGTTATATTTGCTGTACCATCAAATGAAGTTCCATTAATAGTTCGTGCAGTTGTTAATTTTACTGCTGAATTAGCTGCACCTCCAACAGTTGAAGAACCTGCATAATTATGTGTATGACTTGACAGTGAGAAACTACTTCCTTTTGTTGCTGTAATAGTATTACCATTTTGGCTAATGGCTGTAATTGCATTACCTGTACCTGTAGTAGTTACTGTTGAGGCATAATTCCCGTGAGTATGACTTGCAGCTGCTGCCCCAATATTTGAATAATTAATATTAAATGATTTTGCAGCACTACCATCATATGCACCTTGCGAAGTTCCATTTAAAGAGATAGTAAGGCTATAAGGACTTTTTAAAGAAGTTGGAATAGCTGGTTTATTAGATAAGTCATTGTATGATCCAGATATAGCTACCGTAGCAAATGAAGGCTTATTCTTTATAATACTCCAATCTACTTCTGTTATACCACCAGCATTAACATCTACTGTGCCGTCTTCCCTGATAGAAAGGTTATTACCAATTTTAATACAACCTAAGGCACTTGTAGATGCTATAGGAAATGATTCTTTATAATCCCCAGTTGCATAAGCTACTACATCAGCCAGTCCTAATATAGTTTTAGTAAAAGTCTTTTGTCCTGTTATTGTTTGATCTGTATTAATAGTTACACCTATGAAATCAGATATGTCCTGTATTTTATGTGTATGTGCAAAATCTGTTATATCAACCTTTAAATGTTTATGTGCAGAAGGTATAAATGTGGCTGGTTTATTATTTACCAAATCCCAATTAGTTGGGAATACTGTCGGTTTGCCTGTTATCTGTCCCCAAGTTGAGGCGTATGTAGATGGTTTGTCTGTAAGATCATTCCAACTACTTACACCACCAGCATTAGCATTTACCGTGCCATCTTCTGTAATGGTCAAATTCTCACCTATTTTAATACAACCTAAAGCATCAGTAGAGGCAATAGGTAGCTTAAAATCTCCTGCCTCTGGATTTGTCTGGTAAGCTACTATATCACCTGTTGCACCTACAGAACCGTCTATTATTTGGCTGATTTGTCCTTTTAGCTTTACAAAGTTAGATGTATCTATATTAGTTCCACTACCATTTAAAGAGTAGGATACACCAGTATTATATTGGGTGTACTTACTTCTGGGTGTAGCTGGTATTCTATTGCTAATTATATCCATAGTTAATTTAGTTCTATCATATTGCATTCTATACTATTATCTTCGTAATCAACAGTTCCGCCTGTAAACAGGAACTTTTTACCAGATAGATAGCTATCTGTGATAATGGAATAAGGGAATATGATTGGTTTTACAATTTGGGCTAGTTTGATCTTTGGCTGTTGATACTGGTTAATGATTCTCTTTATTAATAGTTCCTCTGGTTTATCACTACTATTATAAATGGTATTAGCCAGCTTATCCAGTATTAAACCACCTATTATAGCTTTACTAAACGATAATTCGCTATCATTCTTAGATGTTATTTTAAATTCTATATCATCCAAAGCATTGATATAACTTTCATTTACTACATTCTCATACTTAGTATCTTCTTTATTATCATCCTTTGTTACAGTTGAATAACTAACCTTCTGGCTATCAATTGTTATATCCTTTAGAAAGAAATAAGTGACTGCTGTTTCAAATTTGGGATTATAAAGAACTAACTCCAAGTCACCTATTATAACCTTGTCAAAATTAATGATCGTACCAGTAAGATCATTAACACCTTGCGTAAAGTCGTTTGTATTCCTTGCGTAAAACCATTCACCAACTACGTTCTTTCTTGTTATGTCAGTATATATCTTAAATGAGTTATTAGAATTAATTGTCCAAGTTGTTCCGTTATACCAATAATCTCCACAGCGCAATCTTGCTAATACATATACTCCATCTAAATCAAAATTGTCTGTACCACCAATTTTATAATTAAAATCACCTATGTAACCGTTTAAATCATCAGCTAAAGGATAGATCTGGAAATTGACAGCCAACTTAATTGAAGGATCAAACACTAATGTTGAAGAAGATGTCTTAGTTTTAATGACTGGATATTTAGCCAATATAGTTGAATCTGATTGTCTACATAAGAATGTATTATTACCTACTGTTGAATAACCATCTTCATATTGCTTTATTTCAATCATTTTATCCCAATTCAATTTATTTGGCATATTATCAATTTCATAATTCGATTGTTGTACAGCTATTGAACCAGCTAATTGTTTTCCAACATTGTTAAACATACTATCAGATGTTGATTCATAACTATTTGATGAAGTATTATATTTATAAGTGAATAATTGGACCACTGTTGTATCATAGTACTCTTTCTGATACCTTTTACCATCTCTATCCATTGCTTTATGATGTAATTTTGTATCATTAGCAAATTCCAGTTCTGGATATAGCTGATCTTTATCTGCTTCATAATCACTATCTATGATAACAACTTTATTATATCCACCTAAAAGAGATAAGCTATTACTATTACCTTTAGATGGTATTGCTTGTAAGTTAATAGTAGAAGATAATATAACAGATGTATTAGTGAGTATATTAGTGTATGCTGTTTTACCTGCCTTTATATAGTCTACATCTATGAAATAGACACAACCGTCATACTCCGTTACAGTCCAATTAAGAAACTTACATACTTCTTCCAGACATTCTTTTAAAGTCATAGCTTTACCATCTTCATCAATGAAGTTAGCTGTACTAACAGTAATCCCATCTAAAGAAGAAGTATAGGTATTGGGAATATAAACGGCTCTAAAATCTCCTTTGCTTTCAGTAATACATTTCCTAATCAATCCAAGTAAAGAGATAGTAGATCCTTCCTGTTTATAGTCTATATACTCTAAAGTAGATAAGGCTGATATACATTCTATTTCCAATTCAAACAGGCTGTTATCATAATCCTGTGAATATAGTTCTGGCGTTATAAAGCCTGTCCAGATAACAGAACCAGCTTTCACCAAATTTACTTTAAACTTTTGGTATTGGGTACTAAATAACTTCTGTAGGTAATCACTACCTACCAATTTTAATGTAGCACCACTGAATCTGGTTGGAGTATATAAAAAATCTTCATCGTTTACATCTACTATAAATGGTGGCGTACCACCTGTAAGTTCTACAGGTAATCCAGTTCCACCATCTTCCAGTATTTGTACAGTTAAGGCTTCACCATCTACATTAGTAAACGGTACTGTATATATCAGGTTATACATTGATTATTTGTATTTATTTGTCTTACTTGCTTGTGCATTCAAAACACCTACTAGTTCTTTACCTTTGAGTTTAAATTCAACTGTTCCACCATTTAAAGAAGCAGCTCCTCCTTTACCATCTAAGAGGTTAAACAGGTTCTTCTGTTGTCTGTTGTTCAGAATCATTTCACCGCTATTTACCCTGGCTATCATATTATCCCCTATAAAGGAATTGCCACTAAATATACCACCACCAGCAAACTTAGGAATCGAAGCCATTGCCGCAATAACAGAAGCACCAGCAGCTAAAGCCATAATCCAACCAACAAAAGGTATAGAAGCCACAGACGACATAGCACCAGTAACGGCTGCTTCACTATTGGCTGTAGCTTCTGCTTTCTTTGTTACGGTTAATGTAGCAATAGCAGGTATAGCAGCAGCTATAGCAGTGAGTATATTAGCTCCCCAACTAATCCAAGCAGCAGCACCTTCATTTGTCAGATTGGTTACTGATCCCATTATAGAACCAATAGCATTTAAAGAATCAGCATAGCTATAATTTGATTCTATTACACTGTTGTCGATAGGCTTAATATCCAATGCACCGCTTTTAATATCCTCCTTAACATTCTTTCCTTTTACTGATAGTGTCGGAATCTTCTGTTTATTAACTAGTTCCTTTAAATCACTGGCTTCGCCATATTTTACTTCTACATTTAGATGTGCTTTCTGCTGACTGATCTCCTTTACCATCTTATCAGCAGCAAGTCTGGCTTCTAAAGTAGTTGCTTCATTAAATTTCTTTCGCCATTCAGCCAGTTTCTTATCCAGTTCTGCTAATGAACCTTCTGGTATTATTTCTTTCGCCTTAGTAGTCTTTCCAGAATTATTAACCGTTCTGCCTGTTTCATCCGTTCTCTTTTGTAGACTATATATCTCACGCTCCATTGCATACTGTTCTTTCAGCACATTCAATGTAGCTACTCTTTTGTCGTCTACTTCTTCCAGTAAAACAGATTGTGTCCTTATAAACTCATTCTGTTTATCATACTGCTGTAATGCTTCCTTTCCTTCCTTACTAAGAGTAGATATAGTAGTAGCACCAAAAGAAGAAGGAACTGTAGTAGTTGTAGTATATTTACGTTCTAACGCTGCTCTCTCTTTCTTATACTTATCTATTTCAGACAATACACTACCATCTGATTTATTAGTATGCTTAAAGAAGTAATCCAATGTTTCTCTATCCACATCAACTCCATAATTAGCTTTATATGTTTTAGATAGTCCTTCTTCACTGGACTTTATATAATCAGCAGTTTCTTTAGACAGGTGCTTTACAGCCATTGCCATCTTTTCAGCTGCTATTTTTCTTTCATCCAGACTTTTATTAGTGTCTTTGGCTACAGTCTCGTATTGCTCGATCTCTTTTAAATCCTCTGCTTTAATATATGACAGGGATAGCTTTTTATCTGCCAGTTCATCCATTAAAGCAGATAATTCTTTCAGGTTTGTAAAGGCAGCAATAATACCATTACTAAATACGCTCCAGTCACCAGTAGTTAATGATCTAAAGAAAGCATCTACTGAATCTCTGGCTGCATTCATATTGTTATCGAACATATCACTGGTAGTCTGATTGCTGCGCATCATCTTATTGAGTGCTTCACCTGCACTAATTGCTAATCCAATACCGCCAGCAAACTTAGTAAAAGCACCAATAGCACCACTGGAAAATCCTTGTATCTTCTGCTGGAATCCCTGTATTTGCTTACTGGATTTACCTATATTCTGATCGAACTGCTGTGTATTAAGTATTAGCCTTGTAATTAAATCAGCCATTATTATAATAGTGTTAAGGTTTGATTTGCTTTATCTTTTAATCGCTGTACATCTTCATTAGTAATAATAGTTTCTTTACTAACATCTTCTGGCTTATCCCAAGTAAAAGTAAGTATATCGGTTGGTTTCAGTTTCTTTGTATTATTAACCTGTGCAGTAACATAACCGATAAATCTAGCCTGTTCCCAACCTGCCTTATTTTTATTTTCCAGACCATTAAAACAGGCTTCTACTTCATACCATTGCATACGATCCAGAAAGTAATCTGGCTGTATTCCACATTCTACTACTATGATACTATATAAGTCTGATATGGCTATTACTTTTTTTTTGCTGTATCTTCTTCTTTAAATGGTTCCAGTTGTCCTTGCTTCTGAAATTCAGTAGTAAGATAATTCTGAATATCAATTACCAAAGCAGGTTTAGAATCACATTCATCTATAAAATCATCAAACAGTAAAGTACATTCTGGATTATTAGCCAGTATCATAGAATAGTAGAATATATACCAGTCCATCAAATTCTCCAGATTGAATATTTTACCTGTCAACTTCTCAAATACAAACATTGCTCTAATGCTGTACTTCACTTTATATGTGTTGTCTTTAATTGTTATTTCCATAGTCTATATATAAGTAAAGCCCTTACACCCCTATAGCAGAGATATAAAGGCTTTAGAAATTAAAAATTAAGCAGATACTTTCGCTAGTGCTCCCACACCTTCAAAAGAAGCTGTAAATGTTGCGTTATCTCCATTTGGTGCATTTAGTTCCAGACTGGTAATAACTACCTTTCCTTTATATTGTCCAGTAGTTACAGGTGTCCATCCTCCTGTTGGTACTTCATCCGCTTTACTAGCGTAATCTTTTTCCAGACTGAATACTACATCTATTTCCTTTCTTCCTGTCATTAGATCAAACAGATCATCATAAGTAGAACCTTCTCCATCTAAAGAGAACAGATTATCTGTACTCATATTCCAGCTTAGTTTACGTACAGCCTTAGATACCCATTTACCACCAGAATCTTTAGAACTAGTTTCTACTGTTTCTGCACTCATAGAAAGTTTATGGCTGGTTGCAAAGGCTATTGATTTGTATGTAATAGACTGACCACTGCCAGTGCCTATAAATAACATCAAATCACTACCGTCAATTGGTTTTCCCATAGTTATATTATTTGTTTATAGTTAAATTAAAACTTAGTGTTTGTACATAAGCATCATCTGTATAATCTTCATCAGCAGATTCCAGTTTAATGCTTTGTATATCATCATATCTTTTATCTTCCAATATATTTCTTATTATTCCAGCTATTTCTATACTCTCTGCATAATTAGTAGATACACATATAATATCAATTATTACATTGTCCTTAAAATGGAAGTCTTTGGTGTAGTCTGGAATAATATTATTTCTCTTATATACAATAAATGGAAAAGTAGTTTCTTTTTCCACTATAATAGGATATATCTTATTATTAACAAAGGCTGTAAGATCACTATTACCATTTAAAAGAGAAAAGATTACTTTACCTACCTTTAAACTGTCCATTTACTTTTAGTATAGATTGGGTTATTATATTATTCATACTATTACTTATTTCTGATTCTTTGGCTTCTCTGGCTTTTTTGAAGAAGTTAGTAGCCTTAATACTTCCTGTAGACGGTCTGCCTTTAGTTTGTTTCTTATAACGTGTCTTAGTCCCAAGCTCAAAGAATTTTAGTCTAAAGTCTCCCAGTATGTGAACCTTACCTTCTGTAACTTCCTTATTGATACTGGACTTAATACCAGATGAAAAGGTTTTACCGTTCCATCTGTTTCTAGCATTAGGATTCTTAATTACCTGCCTAAAATTCTTTCTAACCTCTTTAACCAGTATGCCAGTAGCTTTTCTAAGTGCAGTTCTATGTGCTTTCTTTTGCTTTTTACTATCCAGTTCAGCAAACATTTCTAGCACCTGCTTTGTATCGACTACCGCTGCATTACTCATTTACCAGTTCTCCAATAATAGTTGTTGATTGTTTTAATCTATCCTCATTAATTGACAGGATTCTATACAGTTTCTTATTATACAGTACTCTCATTGATTCATCTATCTTATGATAGCTTCTAACAATAAATGTGACTGTATAGGTATTAATGATCTCCTGATTCTCGATAGTCCTGTTACCTGTATTGTACTTTACGTTACCTCTGGTTATAATATAGTTTTCCCAATATGTAACTTCCTGTCCATAATCATTTTTAGCAGTAGTCGCACGTTTAAAAGTAACAGGTTCTGTTAATAGTCCTGCTCTCATTACTTGTAGTTTTTATATAGTGATATAAGGTAATCGAAAGTATAGGGTACTTTATTAATAGAAGTATAGGCTACAGGTTCTCTGTTAGCATATAAGTTACCAACTAATAAAAGAATAGCAGCTTTTACAGCAGGTGGTAATTCTCCACCTACTGTAATGCTGGCTAGCTGAACATTTAAGTTTATAGCTACAGCATCTTCTGCTACATCTATTAAAGCTAGTATATACTCATCATCATCCTTAAATGAATTATCAACTAACAGATGTTTCTTTGCTTCGCATAAAGTTACATACATAGCTTATTCATTGTTAAGGTTACGCTTTCAGTACTTTAGTAACGAATGCTTCCTCTCTACGTGGTTTAGCATCAAAGTAAGCATTGATAACCAATCTTACTTTACCTTTAGCAGCCTGTGTATATGGATCTACAGTTAAGTCGATACCTCCCCACTGACCAATTACATAATCAGAGAAATTACCCATTACTACACCTTTACCAGCTACAGCAGAAGTACAAAGAACTGGATAACCATTTACTTCGTTTCCTTCCATCAGATACTTACCTGTATCAGTCCCTTTATCTGTAGTTTTAAGATCTGCTTTAGCAGATGGGGATACAATATATTTAATATCACCTCTTACATTGGCTTCTTCCAGTTCAGCTTCCATAGCTACAATATCCTTATAAGTGATAGCAGCAGTATCAGCAGTTACGCCATTTAGTAAACCTTTAGGTTCATTAGCCGATCCTACGCCAGTACCTAAAATAGTTGCTTCCAGTTTATTAGAAATAGCAGCAACAATATCACGTTTCAACATTTCTTCAGCAGAATTAGAATCCTGTATTAAGAACTGTTTTGATACGTCAATATAAGCGGTCAATCTTTTAGGTTCTAGGTTCACTTCACTAAATATACCAGCACCTTCTGTAGCTTCTGTTACTTCACCAGCCCAAGTAACATTAGAACCAGAATAAGCAGGAATAGATACATTACCAATTAAGCCAGTCATATAAGAAGCACCAGCTTGTACCAGCACTAAATCTGCTCTTAATGGCTCTAGGATTCCTAATTTATCTTCTGCTACATTTTCCTGTCCAGCAGTAGCTACTGTAGCCTGAATGTTTGCTCTTTCTTCGATAGGTAGTACAATTTGTCCGCTGTAAGACTGTCCTGCTTTGCGCATTTCTGCAACACCTGTAGATACAACTTCCTGTGCTCTCTCGTCTAGTTGTCTGTTGTTGGCTACATCATTAATAGCCTTTAACAATGAAAATTTTTCCATAGTTTTAGTTTGTGGTTTATAGTTACGTTTTGTTTCTTCTTCTATTTGTCTGATCTGGCTATCTAAATCTGCAATCTCTTTCTTAATGGAAATAAGTTCACTTTCTTCTCCTTCATTCAGCTTTCTTAGTTCCTTTTCAGCATCAGCGATTAACGTTTCTGCCTTTTTTCTTAGTTGTTCTTTTTGGTCTATTAAAGTCAATGTGTCCATTATAATCCTTCTCTAAGGTTTTGGTAATAGTCCTTTAATTCTTCTGTATCCAGTTCCTGCATCTTTCTACAAGCTACAGATGTATCTGGATACGCAGGTCTATACACAGGGGAAACATCGAATAGTTCTTTAAACTTAGTGATCCGTCTTAGATACTTACCGTCTGTTCTCTTTTCCCATTTATCACCTTCAATAGTAAAGGCAAAAGAAGAAGTAGTAATATCACCTCTTTTAAGTCCTTCCAGTAGTTCATCCCCAAGTGCAGTATTGGGTGCTTCAAATCTATATTTTAAACCAGTACCATCTACAGATAAAGTAAGTGAGCCTTTGCCATATTTTGATCTGGCTAGTACTCCTCTTTCTTCATTATGATTAAGCAGACAAAGAATATCAGATTTATCTAATATATCTTCTAATGCTTCTGGTTCTATAATCTCTGTAAATCCACCTAGATCCCTAGATTCTTTATTGAATACTAAAGCATAGCCTTCAACTTCTCTGGATTCTGGTGTAGTGGTTCTAATTTCATAGTTACAGTTTCGTAGTTCTTTCATTGTCTATATTAATTTTCGCTTATATCAATCCAAATAGGATAATTCTTATCAGGTGGTTCTGTTTCGCCTATTCATATAGCTTTATCCAATTTCCATAATTGTGCTAGTTGTGCTACAGCTTCATTTGTATAATCATTAGTAGATAATCCTTTACCCTCTATTTTGTCTACCTTACCATTTAAAGAAAAAATATCAGCCTTTGTAGCCAGACCTTCTGTTAATTCAGTCTTAGTAGCCAACCCTGTAACATCTGGAATTTTAGTTGTATCAGGCAGTGCGCCGACTTCACTTGCTGTATATACCGGTTTATTTGGCTGTTTAGCCCAATCAGGAACTGTAGGATCTGTTTCTGTAGTCAAATATCCTTTGCTTTCTATTTCCTGTTTGGTATAATAATCAGTAAGATCAACACTACCAGAACCAGTGATCTTATCGTCTACTTCCTTTTTGGTGTATGTATCAGCTTTATCAGCCTTTTCTTCTTTTAGATGGTTAATATCTTCTTTTACTTGTATATCGTTGTAAGGCTCTGGAATTGATTCTTTAATAGTATCTAATTCTGCCTGCAAATCTTTCTGTTGGGTTATATCACCTGTAATTGTTCCTCAAATTGCATTTGTAACTTCACCTCCAGAACCTAAGATCACATTAGCTCTTTTTAGTTCTAAGCTATATTTCATTACCACAGATTTTTGATTTTAAATAAAAGTTTGTTTGTCCTTTCACTACTTCATCATAAAATCCATCTTTAAAGTCTGTATTTATGGTTCTGATAGTGTAGATATAGTTTAATATCCCATCTTCTAACTTATCAAGATCAATGGCATTTAAAGCTATATAATCAATATATTCACCTGCTATAATTCCTGTATATTTATTAATGGAATAACTGCCTTCTATAAATATATCTGGATTAGTAGTAAAGAACTTAATATTAAACTCATTGGTAGCACTAATTCTAAATGGAGTACCATTTATATCTTTCAATACTAAATCTATTAGTATATCACTGCCTTTATATATTTTCTGTACCATCTTCACCATTTAAAGGATTAATATCTGTCTTATCTTTCACTGCATTGTTTAAGGTCTGTATATTTACCTGTACAAATGTGTGATCACCATTTTCTATAGCTTCCAAATCTAAAGCCTTTCTAATTTCATTTGGAGTAATAACCCCAATCTGGAATAAGGTATTATAGTAATTTGCAAGACTAGCCTTATCTGCCCTAAGCAATACAGATGTATCAAAGCGCACATCTATACTATTTCTTTCAGATGGTTTATACAGTTTTCTTTCAAATTCCAGTTCAATCTTTTCTAATAAAGGTGCTAGTGTATCGGTAAGGAATGCCAGTTGTGTAGCTTCCACTGTACTGTAGCTACTTTTACTTAGGTCGAATGCTTTAACTGGTGAAACTCCAAAGAAGCGACAAATGTCTATTACATTAAACTGTCTAGTTTCTAATAGTTGTGCATCAGATGGATTAACTGTAATTGACTGGAAGTCCATATTACCTTCCAGTACAGCTACACCGTTTGGAGTACCTGTAATCGGGCTAAATGTCTTTTGCCAAACCTCACTAATATCTTGCTTCTGCTTTGGTGTTAATGAAGATTGTAATTTAATGATTCCAGCTAAGTTTGCACCACCTTTAAAGAATCCTTCAGCGTGCGCTTCACTATCTGTAGCTAGTCTTAAAGTATTTTTAGCGTGTTGCAGTGTACTGATCCCTGTAATGCCATCATAGCTGAAGTTCAGAATATGGATCATATTTACAGGTTCTACCAGTTGCTTGAATCCTACAACATTGTACATTATGTTATCATTCAAATTAGATACAGTCACTAATTCAGAAGGAATTAATTCCAATGCTACTGCATCCCCTTTGTTATTTCTTTCTATATATGCGTAGCCATTACCTTTTAAGAGAACACTAGTAATTAATGTTTTCATAAAAGTAAATCGGCTCATCTTTTTACTTGGTTCTCTATTTAGTAAATAGTAAGAAGGATGTTCTGTAAACTTCCTTTTGTAACCATTTTTATCAATAAAGTAAGGTTCTAAAGGCAATTGAGCTACAGAATCTCCAATAACATCTACACATCTATAAACTGTAGATAATAGCATAGCTTTGTTATTACTGTAGCTGGAATTGGAATTATATACCAGACTATTAAGTCCATAAGGTGAATATGCCCTTTCTTCTTCTATTACTTGTTTAGGTTTCTTTCTCAAAAAATCAAATAATCCCATAGTTAAGGTTTTATATCGTAAATATTGAATTGCTGTAGTGTGGCGTTTGTAAGTATCCCCCTAATGCCTGTATCATAGCAATCACACCATCTATTTTCTTTTTATCCTGCTGTTTTACAGGCTTTACATTATCACAGTAATCAGATTTAAGTACTACATTCCTAAAGCAGTTTCTAGTAATATCGTTATTGTCTATTACTGCCTGTCCTGATAGTATAAGTCTTTCCAGTTCTTTAGTAGGTCTATTGAAACTGCCTAGTGTTTGTGGATATTCATCTAATGGCAAACCCTGTTCAGTACAATTGATAGCCCATTGAGTAGCATTAAATTTATCATAACTAACTGATACAATATTAACAACTTCTGTGGCTTTAAGCAGATCACTGGTTATATAGTCATAGTCTGTAACATTCCCAGGCGTAACAGTTAATAGTCCTGCTCGCTTCCATAACTTGTATAATTCTTTATCAGTCTTTTCTTCCAATGCTGATTCTGGCAGGTAATAGTGAGTTTTGAAGTAATACTTATCATTATCTACTACTAAATATGATACAGCTGTTAAGTCACTGGTAGCACCTAAATCTACACCTACATAACACTCTTTACCATTTAAAGAAGAAAGATCAACTATATCACTACATTTCACTATATAGTCTTCTGGAATCCAAACAGTAGCAGAATCACACCAGATATTAAGCGTCTTAGTTTTAACTCCAACTTCATCACTGGGATTATTCTTTGCCTGCTGTACCTGTTCCTTGATATATTTTTTAGTAACTGTTACACCTAAATTGGGAGCACATTTACACCAGTTCTTTTCATCCTGCCAATTATCACTACCATCTAAAGAGTAGATAGCAATAAACATACTATCATCTTCCTTTAAATGGTTTAGCACTTCAATAGCTACAGTTCTAAGTTGATAACAGGGTAATGATTTATCAAACCCAGCAGTAGTAATAGTACATAGATGTGGATTTTCACGCATTCCCATAGAGGACTTAATAACGTCTCTCACTTTACTATTTGCAGCAGCGTGGTATTCATCCAATAAACCAAAGCTAGCATTAAAACCATCCAGCTTACTATCGTCAGCAGCCAGTACTTTTAGTTTTGAATTATTAAGGCTAAATAGAATATCTGCCCTATAAGCAGTGAGATATTTACCTTTAGGATCTAGCCCTTTACTAAACTTACTGCACATATCAAAAGCAATTTTAGCTTGCTCTTTACTGTTAGCAGCCAATAAAACTTCTGCACCATCTTCGCCATCAGCAATTAAGTAGTACAAACATAGTGCAGCAGCTAGGGCTGTCTTACCCTGTTTTCTACTTACTTCTATATAACTACTGGTAAATCTTCTTGTACCTGATTCCTTCCAGTACCAGCCTACTATATTAGCTATTATGAACTGCTGCCAGCTTTCTAGTATGAATGATTTACCAGAATGTTTACCTGTATAGTGTCTAAGAGTAGAAATAAACTGAATAGCCCGGTCTACTTTATCTTCTATGAATACCAGATCATCCCTTTGAAGATCGTTCTGGAATCTCTCACAGGTTAGTTTAATGTATTCTCCAACTACAATACTTCCATCTAAAACCTTACTACAATAATCGTAGTATAGTTTCATTAGCGTACTTCTTTAGCAGTCTTTACAAATTGTTCCAGTGGTGAATCTTCTTCTTTCTCTTTATCCAGTTTAGGTAGTTTGGTTCTGGCTTTAGCTGTTAAGCCAAATTCCTGCATAATTTTTACAGCCTGTACTTGTGCATCTTTGGCAATAGTTACAGCAGGATGTTTGACTATATTTCCCTGTACATTAGTGATAGTTGCACCTTCACGCTCAAGCTGTTTAGAAGCAGCGATAAACATACTGTAGTTTCTGGCTAGCATATCTAGTGCAGCAGTATCTACATTTTCCAATACTCCTGATTCTTCCAATCTTTGCAGTACGTCCTTCATATAGTCTTTTGCTTCTTTACAGATGTCAGAAGGTATTTTATAATTTCCCATAAATAGTTAAGATTTTGGTTGTTTCTATATTGGAACCTGTTAGTTGTCAGACAACTTATTTATATCTTTCTTATATTCATTAAGTATATTATTTATAAGAGTATTAGGATTAATACCTATTTCCTTGGCTGTTTTCAATAACTGTAGATCTTCAGGGTACACATCTTTAAATACATCAAACTCTTCTAATAGTTTTACCATCTTAATACTGGAATTACTACTAACTGCATTGAATAAACCTAGTGTTAATTCAAATCTGGATAGCTGTGCTCTAAATAACTCTTTATAGTTCTTCTTATCAGAGAATTCATTAATTGTATCCATTACATAGAACATATTCCTAAAGTAGTGACCTAATATGTGTCCGTATTCTTTATATATAACATCTGCTATCATTGTTATCAATTTCGTAATGTAACTATAGTTCTCATTCTTTAGTAGCTCAATCTCTATACTTCTCGCCCAACTCCATATTTCAAATCGTCCATCATCATCCATATATTTAGGATCTCTTATAATATTCTCATATCCTTTTATTTTAAACCGATTATTATTATCTCTTATCAGGCTTTGGACAGCCTTTAAGTTATATTGTTCAAAGATCTCCTTTACTTTCATATAAGCATCTTTATAATAAATAGAATCGTCTTCTTCTAATGTTAGTATATGCTCAAATATAATAGTTAAAACCCAATATGTATTGGCTTTATCAACAAACCGTTCAAAGGCTCTAGCTCCAACAAGTTCTTTAATGTTATTAGCGTTTGAATAAATGACACTTTCTACTTTCTTAGTATGCAACTCTAATAGCTGGAAGAATATAGTTCGTTCACTATCTTCTCTATATCTTCTTCTTACCTCTTCTATTTGTAGTCTATTATTTTCTTCTGCTTTCTCTGCTCTAACCCTATTGTTTTCCGCTTCTTCTTTAGTTAATGCTATAGTTTCCTTTGCTCTCTTATCTGCGTTTCCAGATGTATATAATACTGCAAGAAATGCCAACAATCCAGTTATTGAAGCGAAAAAAGAACCAAACTCCCCTAATGTTAGTTTTATATCAGGTAAAATAATATTTCGTAAACCATCATAAACTGGTATTAGAAACAATGCAACTGTAATAGAAATAAGTATTATAAAGATTAATCCACTAGACAATGTTAATTCTTTTTTAATTGGAGATACCTCCCAATATAAATAAGACATTAATCCAATAATATAGGATATTGAAATGAAGTCTAAAAATGTATTGATAAGCTGGTTGGTTTCGTTATCTAATAAAGAAGATATAAAGCCATTGTTAGTTCTTATTACTATTAATGTTCCTATTGACAACACAAATAAGATTACATTTACCCACAATTTAAAAGGCTTATTCCTATAGCTGCTAATTAAAAGATATACAAATTTTTTTAAGAAATTCATTTCTACAGTATTTGTAGAATTTGCTGTGTTCATTTGTTCTTGTCCCATAATACTAGTATCTTTAAGTTTTGAAAATTAATATTCTATAATGAAACCAACCTCAAAATCTACACGCGTTACTGTGAGATTGGATGAAGAACTAGACCTTAACCTATCAATTCTCCAACAAGCTACTTCCACAGACAAATCTAAGATAATTAGAATGATTTTAAAAGATTTTTTTGATAATAATGAAGAACTACTAAACCAATACTATGAAAAAGTTAAGACCAGATAGAGAAACACTACTACAATACATTTATGACTATGGCGCAGATCAAACATCTAAACGGTTTGGGATAGAGCCTAAAGATATAGAAGCTATCATTAACCCTTCATCAGAAACAATTGGAGAACACAGGTTTAACTATACTACAAAAGAAGTCAGTGCAGCAGTAGCAGATGTGATTGCTAAAAACTATGAACGTCTAAGGGCTAAATATGTGGGTAATACTACCTATCTGGAATTATCCCAGACAGATGAAGATATATTTCATAATACCTTACTCAAAGTAATATCAGAAGGAATAGAAGATGGTATATTAGATCAAATAGAATACCGAATTAAGATGTTACGCTACCAAACTAAGATGGATCACAAACAACTGAAAAAACTATTTACAAATGCCATATCTAAAGAAGCCTGCCAAACAGAAGAATAGACAGATAAATAGAGAGGATAGAAGGAAGATATATGATACTAGCCAATGGCGTAAACTTAGATCGGCATATCTACAACAGCATCCACTATGCGAGTTATGCCAGCGGGAAGATAAAGTAGTTCCTGCCGTAGATGTACACCATATTATCAGCTTTATGTCTACTAATGACCATTTAAAGAGAAAATGCATAGCTTATAATCCAGATAACCTAATGTCCTTATGTAAAGAATGTCACCAGAAAATACATAATGAAAAAAATTAAAATTTGATTAGAAGATGGTCAACTAAGAATAAAAGAAATAATTGAATCATCAACTCCAGACAAACAATCTACAGATATAAAATCTATATTGCAGGAATGGAAGGATATAGACCATTTAAAGAAGAATATGCTGAATTAATTTGGAGTTACCAGATCATTCTTCTTTTAGATGGTTTAAAACTTAAAAACACTCTAAGATTACCACTAATACACAAATAATTAAACATCAGATATACATACGGTTAAATATTAAGATTGTTGAAAAATCATTTGACAGCCTTGAAAAAAAGCAGTATCTTTGTATTATAAGAAAAAGGATAAATAGTGTGTTAGGTAACTTGCTACAAATATACTTAGAGTTAAAAATTTATCCTGTGTGTAAGTAAATTAAACGAAATAGAGCCAGATGTTAATCTGGTTTTATTTTATGTCTACTGAAAAATTACCGTGTACAAATTGATAAAATTTACTAGTCACATAATTATTTTACCGTCCTCATAGAAAACATTTACCGTTATTCTACATTCCATAGTGCTAAAATATTTACCGTGTACAAGGTGGTAATTTTTACCGTTCTACTACACTCCAGTACTCCATTCCTATTAGTACGCTATCAGCCCTATCGGGCTTCAGACGTTCCTAGATCAATTATTTTTTATCAAGTTTAAAAAATCAAATATATGATAGTCTATAAACCAACTGGACAAATATTTCAGAATCGAAAAGAAGCCAAAATCTATTTTGGAACAGCAGAATATAATAGATGCTTAGAAAGAAGAGATTTTATATTTACTAAAACTAATTCACTTGCTTTCAATGAATCAATCAATAAAACTACCATTTAAAGGTTACACCACTATGAACATATCAGCTGCATATACATTAAGCTGTCCAGATTTATACAGATTCTTCGTATTGTCTTTAACCACTGATAAAAAGACTTTAAAAACAGATACTACTTTAGATCAACTAGCTAGTTTCGTTGGAGAAAGTAGAAGAAATTATGATTCAGGTAAAATAAATACGGCTTTAACTGATAGATTAGCCGAATCTGGAGAAGTGGAAATAGAACATATTAGGGCAAAATCTCTAAAAGAGAATAAGGAAGTAAATAGAATCATCTATGCTTTTAAAGAAGCAATTCCAACTAAATACAGAAGAATCAGCAGAGGCTTTATAAATCTGGACTTATCAATTAAACTAAAAGGTTATTTACTGAAACTCTTCGCTTTGGCAGATGCACATAGTTATCATATCAGTTACTCTGCCACAGCAATAGCTAAAGAATTTAAAATGGCTAAAGTAACTGTAAGTAAATATAATAATGAACTAATAAACAAAGGCTTTCTCTCTTTAAATGGTGCTGGTTTCGATTTACATATAGAAAGTTTTCTGATAGATATGCTAAAAGGTCAATCTGTAGAAGTAGAACTATTGATACAGAAAGTAGAGAATGTAATACTTATTATGAAAGAATCAGATGTACAATTACCTAGATCATATATGCAATATCTGGCAGCAAAGAAAGATAACTTTAAGAAAATACGCAATATGGAGTATTTTATGAACTATGTTATATCTGGAGTTCCATATAAAAGTAAAGAAGATTCAGAGCCAATAGAGGATATTTATCTGTAAAATAAGTTTTGATAGTGCATTTTTAAGCGTAGAACCATTTAAAGAAGAAAAGGGTATAATCCATCCAAAATAAAATGGAATGGCTAAAAATGCCTTAAACAGAATCAATACTATATAACCGAATTAATTTGGCTATTTCATCTTTAAATGGTTATAACCTTAAAATATAGATTAGAAATATTCATAGATAGAAAATTATAAGACCACTTAACAACAAACTTTATACAAAACCAATATGATAGCTTATATACTTATATCAAATGCACTATCGAATCTAGTTTTAATATATGCTGGATATTTACTAATCAAAGATGAATACAATAAATTTAAAAGTAATAAAAGAAATGGAATCAATTAATCTATCAGTACAAACAGTACAGGCAATTTTTAACTATTTGGCAGTTCAGCCCTATAAAGATGTAGCAGTTTTAATAGCTGATCTTCAAAGTGATATTAACGCTCAACCATCTAAAGAAGAAATAGAGGATAAACCAGAATAGATCTGGCATTCTTCCTTTAAATGGTGCTACACTAGATATACATAGCCAAATAGATACTTCTTTATAATTTTAATTTACAACACAATGGATAAATTTGAACAAGACGAACTAATAGGCAGATCCTGATTTGAAGGATTTGTAAAGCAATTGAAAGCAGCTACTACCTGACAGCCAACTACAGGTAAATATGATTTTGTAGATGGATATGTAGTACAGGATAATAAAAAGGCAGTAGTAGAGATTAAAACCAGAACCCCAGCTTATGCTAAGTTTTTTAGCCATTGGATAGAGTTAGATAAGTATATGAACCTGACAAAAGCTAAGATAGATGGTAATTGCTCTAAAGCCTGATATGTGAATTTCTTTGGTAAAGATGTTATGTACATCTATGATTTGAAGCATATTAGTACTACTACCTGTCCATTAATAAAAAAATGAGTGCCAAAGACTACAGCTGCAAATAATGGCTATGAATATAAGCAGTTTCTAGATATTCCTACTAAGTATGCTATTAGATTTGAGAGAGTTAATAATAAATGAACAAGAGTAAACTAAAAAAAAAGCCTAGCAGTTGATTCTGTTAGGCTTTTTTGTATATTTGTTAATATTTTAATTGAGTAATATGAAAAATACAAAGTTAGAATTTCCTCAAAAAGAAGAAAGAGATTATTGGTATTGGATGGTTAAGCAAGTGATAGATGTTGTGCCTTATGGAAATATATTATCTGAAATATTATCAGAATATTTACCTTCTTCTTTTGAAAGACGAAAAGAAAAATGGTTTAAAGAAGTAGCTAATAGGTTAGATGAATTAATAGCAAAAGATAATAATCTTATAAATCGCCTAAAAAATGATGAAGAATTTATTTCTCTTTTGTTAGAAACTACTCAAAGGGCATTAAGAACTCATTTAGATGAGCAAATGAATTTATATGCTTGTATATTAAAAAATTCAATATTAATAGATGTCTCTTATTATTTGAAGTCAATATTTGTCAGATATATAGAAGAATTACACCCTGTACAAATACTATTTATGAATTATATATATTTAAATAAAGATAAATTATTTCAGATAGATTCGTTTTCAGATTATTATTATCTATTTGAAAAGGATAATAACATTATAGATCTAACTATAGATAATATGTGGTTTTTTCTGATGGATTTGGAAAAACGTGGACTTATTTATGTAAGTAATAATTTAAATCCTCCAGAATTGAAAGTGGCAAAAACATTTGAGAGTTTTAATGTTAAATGTGAAGATCCCATATTAGATCAGCCTTATATTTCTATAAATGAATTGGGTGTCATTTTTTTACAGATGATAAAAGAATAAAGAGTCACAAATTAAACTATGTTAGCAAGGATTGTGTAACTTTGCTAACACAGTTCAAGCTGTTTTATGGACAGTGTCGTCTAAATAGACAGGACTTTCTATTTATATGGTTTCTAGTCTAATAACTATGACAATTATATCATAGATAGTCTTATTCATAGTAGCTAATAGAAGCTACATAATCATCATCATTATCTTTAGTTTCTTTACGTTGGATTTTAGTAGGATAGCCATCTTTATCAAATGTATAAGAAAAGGAAAACTGAGAATAATTATTTATTACAGATTCTTCTAGCTTTGTAGAACATTTTCCATATAATCCCATATAATGAAATAGAAAGTTGTAATCATCAGTCATCATACCGTCATAATCAATTAAAAATGGGAATATATGGGCTTTATTATCATATTTAGTATAATGAAATTTAGGTTTTTCAAAAGGTCCAGAATTACCATCAACTATCTGGATTAAATTACCCTCTGAATAAATGAATTCTATAGGCATATAGGAAGAACCATTATCACTGATATATTGTGATTTGCTTAAAAAATTATCAGTATATTCAAAGGTTACGGTATTACCATAGTTACCATTCATATTATCAATGAATCCATTATTGTTCAGTTTAATGCAAAAGGTATCACGATCTGTATGTTGATCATCTTGTTCATAATCATAGAATATAATCTTATCCTCTTGATAGCTAATAGATCGTTCTCCTTTATATTCAGAGTTTATATATGCAACTTTTTCTAGTCTATCGTCTTTATCATAAAAGAACTCAAGATTAAAAAAACAAGATTCATTAGGCCATTGAATATTCATTGTCTTAATTTTCTTATCCTGAGCTTCTAAAGGTGAATCAGATACGTCAACTTTACAGATTTCAATAATGTTAGGGTATTGTTTCAATTTAAGAGAAATAGTTGCATCACCAGCAGACTCTCCCTTTATAAGCCCTTTATCAGATACTGAAACGATCTGATCATTAGTACTACTCCATATAACATCACCTGAATATTCAGGTTTGGTTGTATAAGTTAATTGTTTTTCTTCTCCTATCTTTAGAGAAAGAGTAACATCACTTAACTGTACTTCTATTTTTCCATCTGGTTGCTCTGGATCAATTGGTTCATCAATAGGGGAATCATCACCTCCACAACTAGTAAGTGTGAATAACGTAAAGAGTACAAATAATATCTTCTTCATAACATCTAAATTTTACCCTTCCTGCTCCCTCTGGTAAGGATTATAAAATATGAAGCGTGGGAACTATTGAATATTACTATTGTGAGGCTCTGGACTGCCCTATACTGGTAATAAACAATAGCCCACGCTAAATAGCTATATAGTCCACCTTCAGGTAGGTATATAATACTAGCGTGAGCGTCTTTGTCTATTATCCCAGTATATAGAATTGTCCAGATTCCACAATAAGATAATATCTTTAACGCTCTTAAATTAAATATGTCCCTTCTAAGAGGTTCAACGCTTTGAGTTTTAGAAGTTGATACAAATGTAAGTAAAGTTTCTAATACAACAAAGCCCACTAGCATAAACTGGTGGGTTTTCGCTATAATTAGTTGAATGGTAGTATAAATCCCATACTTTTACACATTTCTTTCATTTCATCATAAGTATATATTCCTATTTGATCTAGTTTTTTTAGTATATTGTTAAAGTATTCTGTGTTAAGCTGATATATATCTTTTAAGCTTGCTGTTTCCTTCTGTGGATATTTTATTTTTTGTGGTTCTAGTTCTTCTATTTGTCTATACATTTCTTCTTTCTCTTTTTCATCTGTTGTTGTTCTAGCAACTCTAGCTAGAGAACTTATCTTATCACACATAGGAATCTCTGTTTTATCTCCAATAATAAGAAATTTCTTGTCAGTTGGAAAGAATTTTGCATACATATCTTGTATATAATACGCTTGCTTGTCTTTATCCCTACTGCTATAAAGAATATAGTAAATCCCAAATGTTGTATTAACTTTTAGTACTGAATGACTATTTGCAATAGGGTAGGGTAATATTTCTCTTACAAACTCCTTTATTTGCTTTTTTAATTTATTTCTATCTGATTCTATAGATTCTAAGATAGAAGAAGTATAAGAATTATTTAAATGATTATTGATATTACTTTCACATATCTCTATATTCTTCTTTAAATGGTTGATTCTCTCTTTGTTGTCGTTGACTTCTTTGTCTAGCTTCTTTCTCCTGTCTTTAATTTCTGCTATTTCTTCTTCAGTTTCAGCATTTTCTATATAGGAAATTAAGTTGTTCCTTCTTTTTATTAATTTATTGATGCCTAATTCTAATCCATTAATTTCTTCTATATAGCTTTGAATTTGTATTTTTTCTGCTGTAATACGCTTTATCTTCTCATCTTCCCCTAATCTATTTAATTCCATTAATTTACTTTTAACTAAATTCCAAATAATAGATTCAACTTTATTTGCGTCTAAAGCTATAGATAGATTGCAGTTGATGCCATTTTGTTTTGAAACGCAACAATATGCAGTGCTTTTTCCAGAACTTACTGTCTTTGCTGAAAATAGTTTGCCACAATCACTGCATTTAATAAGTTTCTGTAGCAGATGAACTTTAGATCTAGTATATTCTTGGGTACTTCTATTTTTATCTAATTTTTTTTGTACCTTATTAAATGTGTCTTCTTCTATAATAATAGGAATTGTTGTTATATACTTTTCAACTCTTTTGTTTTCATCTTGCTCATCTGGATTAGTAATAGAAACTTCCATTTTACCAGTATAGGCTCTATTTCTTAATATGTTACCAATAGTTCCAGTACCCCAAGCCCTAATATTGCTAATTCCTCGAAGGTATCTACATACCGTTGTTATTGTACCTTCTTTCTCTAAGTACTTGTCAAATATGATTTTGATAAGTTTAGCGGCTTCTTCATCTATAATAATAGTACCTTCATTGTCTTTTGTATAACCAATGGAAGGGACACCACCAATACTTTTGCCTGTTCTGGCATTTTTGCGTTTGCCAGAAGCAAATCTAGTTTTCATAGACTTTAATTCTGTAGCTGCTACATCAAAATGAAAGCCTAACATTTGTTCTAAATAAGTATTTTTAATTTTAGTCTCTGGGGCAATAGTCCATTGTTGTAAGTCTCTAAAGAATATGGGGACTTTGTATTGTTCATTAAATTCTCTAACAAAAAGTCTGCCAGCTATGCTATCTCTGGATAGTCTTGAAACTTCATTAATGAAGATAGCATCTACTTTACCTTCTTTACACGCTTGTTTTAAATTGACTATAGATTCTCTATCTTTTTTTCTTACATCATCTTTACCTGTAACATATTCTCCAAATATAAGATCTTTTGTAACCTCATATCCCAGATTTTTAGCTGTAGGTAGTAAATCTCTTTGCTGTCTATCGTAGTCCTGTGAATCAGTGCTACACCTTAATAATAAAGCTGCTTGTTTCATTTTGATTGTCTGTTTGTTTGCTGCAAATATACGATGAAGAATACTAGATTGTAAACATTTTTATTATTATGAAGGAAGACGATAGCGAAGAAGAATAACATTCGCTTTGACCTTATAAAAAAGAAGTGGTATCGAATAAATGTCGGTATCACTTCTTTTTTTATGTAAATTATATTTATTTTATTACTTTTGCAGCGACTAGTATTAATAATAACTCTATTGGATATGAAAAGGGTAATTTTCATGTGTGCACTCATAGCTATGAGTGTAATTTCTTCTTATGTCTCCGCTCAGAAAGAGCTGGGGATTTTCAATTCTCTCTCAGTTGGTGTAAGTGCCGGAACAACAGGTATTGGCGTTGATGTAGCGACTCCGGTCACTCCCCATTTTGCCATCCGTGGAGGCGTTTCGTTTATGCCGGGTATTAAAATCAGCACAGATGTGGATGTGGAACTGAATGATCCTGATCTGGGAAGCTATCCGAGTACGCTTGACCTTAAAGGTAGTATGAGCCGTGCTTCCGGAGAATTATTGGTGAACTACTATCCGTTCCTGAGTTCTTCTTTCTTTGTGACGGCCGGTGCTTATTTCGGCGGTTCCAAGTTAGTGAAGATCACTGGCCACAGTGATGAGTTGAAGGAATATGTGAACGAAGGTGGAAAGGCTGGTATTGTTATCGGTGATCAGACGATTCCGGTAGACAAGGATGGTAATATCGCCGGCGGTCTTAAAGCAGCCGGATTTCGTCCTTATCTGGGAGTAGGTTTCGGACGTGCAGTTCCTAAAAAGCGTATCGGCGTACAGTTTGAATTAGGTGTTCAGTTCCACGGAACTCCCAAAGTGTATACTGATGCCGGAATCCTGGGCAGCACTTCAACCGACGGAGACGACAGTTTCACAAAAATCATAGATAAACTGACTGTTTATCCGGTTATGAAACTGCGCTTTTGCGGCAGATTGTTCTGATAAAGAGGAGGTAATTGTAGTAGAATAATTTCATTCTTAGAAAGAATTGAAATATCTACGGTTTATTTTAAACGAGGCTCGCCTCGTGCCGCAGGCTCTCTTTTGCCGTTGGTTTCAACCAACGGTTTTAAATATAGGAGGCAAAGCCTCTTCCTCTGTGGGATTTATCCCCTTTCATATTCTTATAAATATCTGGAAAAGGGGTTGAAACCCACAGAGGAATCCGGCAAAACCGGAAGATTTATCTATCCGTCAGTTGAAACTGACGGCAAAAGAGAGCCTGCGGCATGGGGCAAAGCCCCATTAAAAAGACACAAATAGCTCATATTTGACAATATTTGAAATATCTATTTTGCTATAATTACCTTGTCCTTCATTATGCTTTCATCCTAACAATGAACAGCACCGGATTATCTTCTTCCGTGCGATCCGGGAATGCTTTCTTTACATCTTCTCCTGAACGGCAATAACAGAAAGAATTGTTATAAATATCCAGTGATTTCAGGTCGGGAACCCTTCCCGTATGGTAGAAATTATCTTCGAAGCCTCCTGTTACATTATAGGCATAGTCTTCCCGGCGATCGTAACAGAACGTGTAATTCTTATCCGTATCAGTCGCGTCCGAGTAAGTGGAAACCAGATAACGTCCGGCTATGCAGAGGGGTAGGATTGAGGAATATTCCTCATGTATATTCAGTTTGTTCCGTCTGATCAGGTAAAGCGTATCCGCCAGCAACTCGTCCGGCTGGGTGGAAGGAGAATAGGCGTAGACATTCCCGTTGGCAACGGACAGTTCGGTAGAGAAGCAGGCACCCAGATAGAACCGTCCCAGGTCGGCAGCCGTCAGTTTGCGGGTATCCTGGAGGTTGAATGTCGTATCGAATTTATAGAGCCACTGGTTGACACATTGTTTGCCGGTCCCCTCTTCGGAAGGCGATAACGATTGTGCCGTCATCCATATATGGCGATTATGGTACATCAGACGGGTAGGGGTTTTCAACGGATTGATTCCGGCAAGGCTTTTCCTATCCAGCAACGTCCCGTCGTAATCATAATAATAAACGTTTTCCCGGTCGTCCATGACGACCAGTTGCTTTTCGAGCGGATCGATGACGTAATCGGTAACCTGGAAATGCTTATTGCTGGTGATCCGGCTAAGGAATTTGCCGGAGCAGTCGAAATGAAAAAGCTGGCCGTTGCTTACCAGGAACAATTCATTCCTGTCGCGCTTGATCTGTGTGGCATGTTTCAGCCGGCAGTCGGATGTTGTTTCCAGCGGAATGGCGATCACTTCGTCGGCAACGTCTGATAGGGAGCCTTCGGTGGTGCTTTTCACCGGCATATCTTCGCTTATAATCTTGTAACCTTCGTTTATGTAGATTATTCCAACGAGCAAAAGTAATAGCAAACAGGTCTTTTTCATTTCATCATTCATTTAAAAAGGAACATAAATATAACGCTTTTATCTCCGGATTATTGAACGAAGCGGCAATTTCTTTTCATTTAGCTTTGCAGGAAAACCCAGTTGTCCCCGTTTGACAGACTCTCGTCGTAGGTAAAACCTTCCCAGGAGAAGTTTTTGAGAGCTTCCGGATCAGTGATCCTGTTTTTCAGTATATATCGTGTCATCTGCCCGCGGGCCATCTTCATGTAGATCACGATAGTCTGCGCTTTTCCGTCTTTCCATACCTTGAACTCCGGTGTGATGATGCGGACGGTGCTCCCGACTTTCTTCCAGTCGTACGCCCCCTGTATTTCCTGGCTGGCAAGGTTTATCAGGATGTTATCGCTCTTTTTTACTTCGTCGATCAGCAGTTCTGTCTGACGCGGACGCCAATAATTATACATATTTCCTTCTCCCAGCTCCGGCAGCTTCACCTCATATTCCATCCGGTAAGGCTTGATCAGGTCGAGCGGACGCAGCAGTCCGTAGCAGATGGAGGCAATCCTCAGATGGTCGTTTGCATACAGGAAATCATCTTCCGTGAAATCTTTGGGGTTGATATTCTTGAAAACCACTCCGGTATAAGCCAGTAATGCCTGTAAGGAGTGTACCTCTGCGGTATGGAATTCCTGAAACCGGTTGTAATTTTCCAATGCCAGTTTGGGATTCAGTTTCAGAATCTTTTTCAGGTCGTCGGTAGAGAACTGTGCCATATTCAGGGCTATTTCATTCGCTTCCTGTGCGAAACGGGGCATCGTCCCGGCAGGAGCTTTTATTTTGGATGTACCGGTCATTGTTTTGGCCGAAGTCAATATAATCAGCATACTAATTTATTTATCTGTTTCAACGGGTAAAAGTAACAATAACAAATACAACTTGGTGCTGTTGTTAAATCTTTATGCGTTTAATTTATTTTATTTATTTAGAAATCCGTTAAATCAAGTTATATTATATATTTGCCTGCATAAAATGAATGTTGGTATGAGGATACATGTTTTGTTCGCTTGCTTGTTTTTCCTTTTGAATATTTCATGTGCGGAAAAAGAGGAAGGCGATGATTGGGTCGGGGTCTCTCAGGAGCTGTTATTTCAGGCTTTGCAAAATGATTTGTCCATTCGGGAAATTAAGCAAACGTCCGGTTCCTTCGAGATTTTGTTCAGCGATAATAGTGTCATCTCTTTTCCCGGCGGAAAGAAAGTCTTTTATACAACTATCGGAAACAATAATAATTGGTTGATCAATGGAGTCAATACCGATATAAAGGCCCTATCGAACATACCAAATTCCGAATCAAACCTTCAGTCTATAGATGTCGATGGCAGAGGAAATTGGTCGATAAACGAAAAAAGTACGACTATACAGGCCGCCATGCCTTTGGATATGCCTGACATCCCTGTCCTTAAAAATATAATAGAGTCAAGGCATTTCTTCTATTTTTATTATACCGACAGAACGATCCTCCGGTTTATGAGGCAGAAAAGTAATAATCATTTGTCTGATAAGAAGCAACATCTTCCTGCCAATCCTGCTGCGTTGAAAATATTATGCATTGGTAATAGTTTTACGGAAGATGCGACAAGTGGGTTGCCAAGGATTATTAAATCAGTCGGTTTGAGTCATATTTGTATCGGTCACCTCATTGCGGGAGGAGCTTCTCTAAGAAAGTTTTATGAAGGTTATATGGAGAATTCTCCCATCGGTATATATCAGGTTACAAACGATCAAATGCAATGGATGACGATATCGCAGAATTATACATTGAAGCAAGCCTTGCAATATGCGGACTGGGATATCATAACCTTTCAGCAGGTTTCTTATAAAGCCGGAAGATATGAAACCTATCAGCCTGTTCTTTCCAGTTTGATTGATATTGCAAAAAACGAATGCCGTAAATCCAAACCTGTTATTGCCTGGCAAATGCCCTGGGCATATGGAACCGGATGTCAGGAAGAATATTTTGGCAAGTACGGATATAATCAACAGAAGATGTACAAAGCCATCACCAATGCGACGAAAGTAATGATGAACCAATCTGAGGTGGATATACTGGTGCCGGTCGGTACCGCAATCCAGAATTTAAGAAATACGAGCCTGAACAATTCTCCGTTGGATATAACGAGAGATTATCGTCATCTTGATTGCGGTATAGGCCGGTATACTGCTTCTTGCACGCTGTTTCAGGCATTAATAACCTCTGTTTACAAAGTCGAACTTTCTGATACTCCTTTCCTTGATGCGTATGGAGATACCCCTGTTACGGAAAAGAATTTTAGAATATGCCAACAAGCAGCTATAAATGCCTGTAATACACCATTTACCGTAACGGCACCAACCGATTAAGTAGTATTAGTTCGTTTCTCCTTGTCCTTTAATTTAAAACATACTATAAACTAATATTTTCCTCCCTTATTTCTTTGCTTTTGAGCATGCGCAAAATTAATTTTTAGCTACGTCGAATTTAATTTTTAGCATGCTCAAAATTGATTTTATACTTGCGGAAAAGAAAAATTATTCCTATCTTTCGAACTAAATAACAAGGACTTTAAACTTAAATCTATTGCATATGTGTGCTAAATATGCGTTCTATAAGAACCCACCGAACCGTGAGACGGGAGAAACAGGTTCGCTGTATGCTAAAGTAGTTTCAGGAGGTAAGATCACGACCGACAAGCTGGCCGACGAAATAGCCCAGAGATCTACCTTTAGTTCCGGCGATGTAAAAGGAGTGGTAAAGGCTTTGTCGGAGATGTTGCACTATCATCTTAGCGAAGGCGAGACTGTCGATATTGACGGTATCGGTAATTTTTCCGTGACATTGAAGACACTGAAAGGCATTACGGACCCTAAGCAAATCCGTGCCGAATCGATCCGTTTCAACAATGTCGTCTACCGTACTTCCCCTGAGTTGAAACATAAGCTGAAAACCATCCCGCTTGTCCGTGCCGTACTACCCAAACGAAAGGACCTGGCAGAAGAGGAACGCCTGGCAAATATCCTCTCCAAGCTAAAAGACGAACGCCTTGTCTCTTCCACCGATTGTATGTTGTTCAATCATTGCAGCCGTTATCAGGCCCTGAAAGACCTGAAGAAACTGAATGAGCTAGGTAAGATAACCTGGCTGGGAAGGGGAAAGCAAAAGTATTATGTGCTGAAGGAGAGATGGCAGAAAGGGATGCGAAACGAAGAAGATGGCAAAGAATAGGCTTTGCCAAACTTTCACGTTAAAGTTTCATTACTACTCAGAAAGAAAAATAAACAGCTCACAGAGCGTTTCTATACTAAACATTTCATATATTTGTTGCGGCAAAGGAATTATTTCCTGAGCTGACATAAATATTTATAGAAGCGTTTAGCTTATTCCTAACAAAGAAATCTGGACAATTTCTATTATGAAGGAATAAATGGGAACGTTCATCCTTGTTGTATATGTATTTCATATATGATAAAGGTGTGAGCTGTTATCTTTTATCTTCATAATGGGCAGTCCAGAGCCTCTTTGTTGGATAAACTAACAGGCTCACACTTCTTTTCTTAAAAAAACACTTCGGGCCTCAGTGTTGCAACTACTAGTATTATGAAACACATGTTACACAATTTGATTATTCCTGTTTTATCGATTGTAGGAATGATCCTTGTATTACCTTTCGCTGTATTTTCTCAAAAATCATTGAAACTCAATCTAGAGAAAGAACTTCAGAAAGAAGATATCTCAATAAGATTATTGAAAAAAGAGAAACAAAAGCTAGTTAAGACTATTACTGTATATGGAAAAAACGATCGTTTAGATGAAGTTTTAACTTTCGATTATGATGAAACGGGGAGAGTTTATTCATTGAAAATGGAAGGTTTAGGAAATATTTCGGCTTTACCGGAAAATTGTACATTATATTATGAAAAGAAAGGAAATCAGCTTGATTTATATGGAGAGGGTTCTTCTATTAATAAAACGAAATTATGCGCCTGTAGCTTAAATAATATGGGATATATTATTAGAGAGACTGATTTAGATTCTGGCTCTGCTAATGAAGGTGTTTTTATATATACATATGATTCTGATGGGCAAACAATTTCAGCTTCGTATGATGGAACGCCTGCTTCGTTTGAATGGATTAATGGAAATGTAGTGAAGGTTACAAGTCTATTAAATGAGTCTTATACATATACTAATGTGATTAATAAAGCCAATATAAATTTTAATCATTTGATGAGAGAAACTTATATGGAAGATATGTGGGGCTTTGCTTTGTGTGGATATCTTGGAAATAAAGATATAAATTTAATGGCTTCAATGAGAAATGTTAATTATAACTATTTGTATGATGAAGAAGGTTATGTTATAGAAATCAGGGAAGGTAATAATAAATATATCATATCATATGGTGAAACTATACCTTCTAACCCCGACCCAACCCCCAGCAATCCAACAACCGATGAAGAACTCGAAGGTGCTATCGGCGACGCTCCCGAAGGCTCCGAAGATAGTCCTACTGAAATCTTTATCCCCAGTGATGGCATTACACTGGAAAAACCTTTGGATATAAATAAACACATCCGTTTAAAAGGAGGAAAGTTAATAAGAAGCAATGACAATCCTTATGCTATGCTTCGTATCCGTTCCGGTTATTCTTTAGAGTTGGAGGATATTACGATTGATGGCAATGTGCTCAGGCAGAAGGATGGAACCCTGATTGTCTACGGGAAGTTGAAATTGAAAGACGGTGTTTCTATAAAGAACTGTTACCGTACGGAAGCAGATTCTCCTTCCGGTGCAATTTGTGTAGCACAGGGTGGTGTATTGACAATGAACGGAGGTACTATTTCCGGTAATACCGGAGCCTATGGTAGTGCCGTTTATAATGAAGGAACATTTACAATGGCCGATGGAGAAATCTCAGCCAACAGTGGCCAGATCGGAACTGTCGTAAATAATGCCGGAGGAGAGTTTATAATGACCGGAGGTCGAATATCTTCCAATAAAGTGACCGATGGTTGCGGCGGTGTCTTTGTCAGCGATAATTGTACCTTCACCATGACCGGAGGTGAAATATCCGGCAATGAGGACTGTGATCTTTATACCTGGTCTGATCTGCAAATAGGCGGACCGGCAAAAGTTACCGGATTAACTTTGCTGAATGACGGGAACAGTCTCTTAGTTAATCCGGCCTTACGGAATAACTGGCAGATCAGTTATGTCGATACACCTCCGGCCGGAACTATAGTTGCTACCGGTCGTAACGGTTATCGATTGGCAGCAACCGATTTGCAGAAGATAATCTATTACAATAACGTCTGTCAGTTGAAACTTTCCGGTAATAACATAGTCACGTATCAGACCGGAACAGGTATAGATGAAATAAATGCAGTGTCGTTCCATCTGTCTGTTTCAGATAACCAGATACTAGTGGAAGGACTTCCTGCCCGGACTTCATTTACCATTTATGAAATAGGCGGAAGAGCCGTATCCACTCACATAACGGATAATAGCGGCCAATGTAACTTCTCTTTGGAAAGTGGCATTTATTTGCTGAACTGCAAAGATCAGACAAAAAAGTTTCTGGTTAAGTAGATAAACTTTAGGGTATGTAGATTATATTTTGTATACTTGTTGTGCGCTTGACTGCTGTGTGTGGTCAAGCGCGTGCCATATGATATGGCTTCAATGTTTCATCAGAGAAGTTACTATTTATGCTACAGTACATCAAAAATGAACAACATTATACCTTCTTTATCGAAGCTATCCGGCAAGCCAGGCGGACGATCTGGATCGGGACGGCCGATATTAAGGACCTTTATATCAAGGAAGGAAAGAATGCCGTCCCTCTGTTGAAACTACTGGAACAAAAGGTGAAGGTAGGGGTGGAGGTCCGTCTGATCCATGCCAAAGAACCGGGACAGAACTTTCGGGACGACTTCGATAAATATCCCTTGCTTTGGAGCCGGATGGAACGTGTATTGTGTCCGCGTGTCCATTTCAAGCTGTTGATATTCGATTTGAAGCAAGCCTATATTGGGTCGGCAAACTTAACGGGAGCCGCTTTGGGCATGAAAGGAAAAGATAACCGTAATTTTGAAGCGGGAATATTTACTTCGGTGGAAGAACTGGTGAAAGAGGCTGTCGAACAATTTGACTGTTTGTGGATGGGGATTCCCTGTAAGACTTGTAAACGGAAGAAGTTCTGTTCGGACAGGATTGTTAGTGAATAATAAATTGAAACTTTGTAAAAGATAGAATTATGACAGGTGCAATAGCAGGAGACATCATTGGCTCCGTTTATGAGTTTGATAATATAAAGACAACGGACTTCCCGCTGTTTACGGACGAAAGCGATTATACCGACGATACAATTATGACAGTGGCCGTTGCGGACTGGTTATTGAATGGGGGAGACCTGGTGAAGGTTATGCAGCGGTATTCAGCTGAATATCCTTGTCCGATGGGCGGTTATGGTGGCCGTTTCAGTTACTGGCTTATGGAAGAGAATCCGTTACCTTATAATAGTTGGGGAAATGGTTCGGCGATGCGGGTAAGTGCTGTCGGATGGAAATTTGATTCATTGGAAAAGACATTGGAAGTGGCTAAGGAAACGGCTATTGTCTCTCATAATCACCCCGAAGGGATAAAAGGAGCACAAGCCACTGCTGCCGCTATTTACCTGGCACGAAGCGGAAAGTGCAAACAGGAGATCAAGCAATATATAGAAACCGTCTTTTTTTACGACCTGGACCGTTCCTGTGATGACGTTCGTCCGGACTATTCTTTTGATGTTAGTTGCCAGGGAACCGTTCCCGAAGCGATCATTGCCTTTCTGGATAATTCGGATTTCGAGCATGCCATCCGTTTGGCAGTTTCGCTGGGTGGCGATAGCGATACGCTGGCTTGCATAACAGGCGGGATTGCAGAGGCTTATTATGGAATGCCGGAAGATATAAAGCGGGAAATCAAAAAACGAATACCGGAAAAGTTTAATGAAATAATAGGTCAATTGATTGTTGTGAAAGAAATTTCTTGTTAACTTTGTACGACTAAAATATTAAATATTATGGCACGACAAATTAAACCAACACCTGTCCTAAAGGGCGAAGATGCTGTCAATTTTATTTATAAAATAGAACAGCGCAAAAAGGCCAGTAAAGAAGAACTGGAACGAATGAACGAAGGATTTCAACGAATAAATAAAATGATGACATTTAAATTTTAGAAGTATGAGATCCAATTTCCGAATAATTAAGTTATCGGAAAATTATCAGCTAAGACCTTTTGACTGTGGAGATAATGATCTGAATAATTTTCTGGTAGAAGATGCGTTACCTTATAAACAACGCTTGCTTTCTGTTACTTATCTAATGGTTTCAGATGATGACATTGTTGCCTATTTTAGTTTGTCTAATGATAAAATATCTATCCCAGAGAGTGATAAAGCTACGTGGCGCAGAATAAAAAAACGTTTTCCTCATGCAAAGCATAGGAATGATTATCCAGCAGTGAAAATAGGTAGACTTGCTGTAAGTAAAAAGTATCAACATGAACATTTGGGTTCTGATATACTCTTCTTTATCAAGAAAATGTTTGTTACCGATAATAGAACGGGATGTGGTTTTATTACTGTTGATGCCTTGCGGATAGCCCTTCCTTTTTACTTAAAGAATGGTTTCGAGTACCTAAGAAAAGAAGATATACTGGAAGAAGCCGATAAAACAGTCCTTTTATTTTATGATTTATATCCGTTAACTTTATAATAATATGCTACAAATGAAGGGCATCGCTTGTTGAGTCTTATAATATGGGGTATAACCTATAAAATAGAAACTTTACTCCATACCTCATTCTGTATATCCCCAATAGTAAATGTATCCTTATCTTTGTCAAAAGACAAGGTGAATTTGTAATATGTATCACTTTTTATGTGGCGGAATATACTTGGGGTTGCATAACTATTTTCATCGGGCAAGTTAATATGAGGAATTAATTTGACAATGTAAGTCTTGTTGTTCATTGTTATATGTACTTGTGAATATTTCTCCCCCCAATAAGCAAATACAATCGCTTTATAATGTTGTGGGTTCTTTTTGTCCCTGAATGGTTTGATTGACATCTGGTTGTCCAGCATGACAGTAGCGGAGGCCGGAACATTCTTCAATTCAAAATCCAATAAAGCATTGTAATGAACCAGAGTACCGGAAATGCTTATAGATGCTTTTCCTGAATATTGACAATATAGACAATCGGCTGCTAATAACTTTTCTTCGGTTGTTTGATCAAAAATCTTTATAGAGGCAGTATCGGAAGTTCCGTATATGAAATTGGAGTAAAAACTAGGTGAGGCAAAGAGTATAAACGGACCAGCTCCCGGAGCAAGCCAGTCTTCGCCATTGTTGTTTGTTCCTATAAATAAGCCTGGAATATAACAGGGTTCATCTTTGGGAAAAGATTTAATCATTTTTCCGTCTATAGTGTAATCATATATGTAAGAATAATTCATAGCCAATATCCAATTGCTCCGTTGGGATAGGTCTACGTCTGTAAAGCCGTCGAATGCTTCAATAAAAATATCCTCTTTTTCTTCTTCCTTGTCTTTTTCATTCAAGAGGTACTTGTTACATGACAAGCATATGAATGTACAGAATAATAATAAGACGGATATGCTTTTTTTCATCATAATTGCATAGTAGATAATGCGTTCAAACTGGAAATATCTGAGCGCAAAGGTATTAAAAAAATGACTCAAAGGCAGAAAGCCTCTTGTAAATCTAAAAAAACAAACTATCTTTGCGGTACGAACAGAGTAAATAAAACAATATAATAACCTTTTTATGTTTAGTGCATCGGTATAAATCCGTATTTCGAGTTCACATCTCCGGTCTTTGAGATGTCATTATACTAACGGTCAGCTTCGCGTATTTGCGAGAGGAGGATCAATCGTTTTGTTGGTATTCTGTCGGAATATGGATAATCTCATTTTCTAAATAAACTATTTTATAAACAGATATTGGTCTATTAATCTGATGGACGGCCAATGTTATATAGTAATGAGAACATGATTTACCCGAATAATTTTGAACAAAGAATAGGTATAGATACAATTCGCCAGTTTGTTACAGAAAAATGTTTAAGTACTCTGGGAGAAGAAAAGGTCGCAGCGATGGATTTTTCGACAGACTATGCCACCATTGCCAGATGGTTGGAGCAAACAGGGGAGTTTTTACAAATCTTGCGTAATAAAGAAGATTTCCCGGTCGATTTCTTTTTGGATGTCCGCGATACCCTGCAACGGATAGGAGAGGATATAACGGCATGGCTTTCGGAAGAAGAAATAGCCGGGTTGATGAATTCTCTTCAGACTATCAGCGATATAGTAGCCTTTCTGCATAATGCCAGGACGGATACCGGAAGAATGAAGTATCCCTCACTGACATTTATGGCCGGCCAGATAACCGTTTTCCCCTTGTTGATTGATAAAGCCAATTCCATATTGGATAAATCCTGCCAGGTGAAAGATAATGCTTCGCGCCGGCTTGCGGATATACGCAGGGACAAAGCCGAAGCCGCTAAAGCCATTACCCGCAATATGCAGATAGCGATACGGGAGGCACAGGCGGCAGGACTTATCGGTAGGGATGCACAACCCAGTCTGCGTGAAGGCCATATGTTGATTCCGGTCAATGCAGCCAATAAACGAAAGATCAAAGGCGTGGTACATGCCGATTCAGGCAGTGGTAAAACAGTATTTATCGAACCGGAAGCAGTAGCAGCAGCCAGTAGCCGTCTTCGTGAATTGGAGAACGATGAGCGCCGTGAGGTTGCAAGGATACTGATCGAATTTACAAATCAGGTACGTCCGCATCTTGCTGATCTGATGCGTTCCTATCATTTTATGGGCGAAATGGACTTTATCCGTGCCAAGGCTTCATTTGCCCTGCGTATCAATGGGATCAAACCGGTCTTTGAAAATGAACAACAGGTGGAATGGATACAGGCTGTGCATCCGCTGCTGAATATACAGTTGCGTCAACAGAATAAGGAAGCATTCCCTTTGGATATCAGGTTGAACCGAAAGGACAGGTTACTGATTGTTTCCGGAGCAAACGCAGGAGGTAAGTCCCTCTGTCTGAAAACGGTTGCCTTGCTGCAATATATGTTGCAGTGCGGACTTCTTATCCCTGTGGATGAAAGTTCGCGGACAGGTATTTTCGATCATATCTTTGTCGATATAGGAGACGGGCAGAGTATAGAAAATAGTCTTAGTACCTATACTTCGCATCTGACCAATATGAAGTTTTTTGTAGAAAACTGTGATAATAAAACGCTTATCCTGATAGATGAATTCGGTAGTGGGACGGAACCGCAAATCGGAGGTGCTATCGCTGAAACCATACTCGACCGGTTTAACCGGAAGCATAGCTTCGGGGTAATAACAACTCATTTCCAGAACCTGAAGCATTTTGCCTATGAGACCGACGGAGTTGTGAACGGAGCCATGCTTTACGATGCCGAACGCATGCAGCCGTTATACAGGCTTTCCATCGGCAGTCCGGGAAGTTCGTTTGCTGTTGAAGTAGCCCGCAGGATCGGTCTTCCGGAAGATATTATTGTCGATTCGTCTGCTAAAATGGGTGAGGATTTTATCAATATGGATAACTTCCTGCAATCTATCGCACGGGATAAATTGTATTGGGAAGATAAGCGGAAAGAGATAACAGCCATTGAACGTAAAGCGATTGAAACTAGGGCGATAGAGGCTGCCGGGTCTCTTGAATCATCAAAAGGAAAAGCAGAAAATTCTGTCAGGAAGCAATTCCTCGAAAATGCCGTTATCGAAAAAGGAGATAGCGTGAAACTGGACGGACAACCGACAGTCGGCGTTATTCTGGAGTTACAGGGAAAACAGGCCACTGTTGCATTTGGCATGATGAGAAGCACTGTTGCCCTGAAACGGTTAACGCTGGTAAGTAAAAAGAGAAAATAAAAACTCCTTATTCTCGGGGTGTGATTTCTCAGATCCAGTTTTCGGAGCGAATATAACACTATCCGGCAAACCTTTTTTGCTTTCTTGTTGTTTTCTCTCCGAAAGTCCGCAATGTGTCGTTACTTCCGACTGAACGACATGGTGTCTTTCTCTGATTTTTATATAAATATGACAAAATGTCTTATTTTTATTCTGGTATTTCTTTTGTAGGTATATCAGTGGAATTTGAAAATGATAAAGATAACAAGAAAACAATATAGCATATGAATTTAAACAATTTTACAATCAAATCACAGGAGGCTGTTCAGCAGGCCGTTCAGTTGGTTCAGAAGAACAACCAGCAAGTGATCGAGCCTGTCCATTTGCTTAAAGCTGTCATTATGACGGGCGAAAGCGTAACGAACTTCCTTTTCCAGAAGCTGGGTGTGAATATCCAGAATCTGAATATGGTGCTGGATCGTCAGGTAGAATCCTATCCGAAAGTATCCGGCGGTGAACCTTATCTGTCAAGCGAATCGAATGCCGTTTTGCAGAAAGCAATCGACTATTCCGGTAAGATGGGTGACCAGTATGTTTCTCTGGAACATATCATCCTCGCTTTATTTACCGTAAAGAGTACTGCTTCACAGATCTTGAAAGATGCAGGCGTGACGGAAAATGAACTGAAAAAAGCGATCGAAGAATTGCGTAAAGGTAATAAGGTAACCAGTCAGTCCGCAGAAGATACATACGACTCATTGAGCAAATACGCCATCAACCTGAACGAACGTGCCCGTAGCGGCAAGCTCGACCCGGTGATTGGCCGTGACGATGAAATCCGTCGTGTATTGCAGATTCTGAGCCGTCGTACAAAGAACAACCCGATCCTGATCGGTGAGCCGGGTGTCGGTAAGACCGCTATCGCTGAAGGTTTGGCACATCGTATTATACGTGGCGATGTTCCGGAGAATTTGAAATCGAAACAGATTTTTTCTTTGGATATGGGAGCTTTGATTGCCGGTGCCAAATATAAAGGTGAATTTGAGGAACGTCTGAAGTCGGTTGTTAATGAAGTAACCAAATCGGAAGGTGAGATTATCCTCTTTATTGATGAAATACATACATTGGTAGGGGCCGGAAAGGGCGACGGTGCTATGGATGCCGCCAATATCCTGAAGCCGGCACTGGCACGTGGCGAATTGCGTTCCATTGGTGCGACTACCCTGGATGAGTATCAAAAATATTTTGAAAAGGATAAAGCCCTGGAGCGTCGTTTTCAGGTGGTCATGGTCGAAGAACCGGATGAACTGGATACTATTTCTATCCTGCGTGGTTTGAAGGAGAAATACGAAAACCACCATAAGGTTCGTATCAAAGACGACGCAATCATTTCGGCCGTCCAGCTTTCAAGCCGTTATATCACCGACCGTTTTTTGCCGGATAAGGCAATCGACTTGATGGATGAGGCTGCCGCCCGTCTGCGTTTGCAGGTAGACTCCGTACCGGAATCATTGGACGAAGTGACCCGTCGTATCAAACAGTTGGAAATCGAACGCGAAGCGATCAAACGTGAGAACGACAAAGGCAAGCTGGAGCAGTTGAACAAGGAAATCGCCAACCTCAAAGAAGAAGAGAGAAAACAGAAAGCTCAATGGGAAAGCGAAAAAGAATTGATCAACAAGATCCAGCAGAACAAGATAGACATCGAGAACCTGAAATTCGAAGCCGACAAAGCCGAACGCGAAGGCGACTATGGTAAAGTGGCCGAAATCCGTTACGGCAAAGTAAAAGCCAAAGAAGAAGAGATCAAGGAAGTGCAGGCTAAATTGCATACGATGCAAGGTGCTGCTGCCATGATCAAGGAGGAAGTCGACAGCGAAGATATTGCCGATGTAGTATCCCGTTGGACAGGTATCCCTGTTAATAAGATGTTGCAGAGCGAAAGGGACAAACTGCTTCGTTTGGAAGATGAACTGCATACCCGTGTGATCGGTCAGGATGAGGCAATCAGTGCGATAGCCGATGCCGTACGCCGTAGCCGTGCCGGATTGCAGGACCCGAAACGTCCGATTGGTTCCTTTATCTTCCTCGGTACGACTGGTGTCGGTAAGACAGAGCTGGCCAAAGCGTTAGCTGAATATCTGTTTGACGATGAAAATATGATGACGCGTATCGATATGAGTGAATATCAGGAAAAATTCAGTGCGACTCGTTTGATCGGTGCGCCTCCGGGATATGTCGGTTACGATGAAGGCGGCCAGTTGACGGAAGCTATCCGTCGTAAGCCATACTCCGTTGTCCTCTTCGACGAGATCGAAAAGGCGCATCCGGATGTATTCAATATCCTCTTGCAGGTATTGGATGACGGGCGTCTGACGGACAACAAGGGCCGTGTCGTAAACTTCAAGAATACCATCATCATCATGACCAGCAATATGGGTTCATCGCTGATTCGTGAAAGTTTCGAGAAGATTACGCCCGACAACCGTGAAAAGGTGATCGATGAAACCCGTATCCAGGTGTTGGAACTGTTGAAGAAAAACATTCGTCCGGAATTTCTGAACCGTATTGACGAGATCATCATGTTCACTCCGCTGAACGAGGAAGAGATCCGCAAGATTGTCACTTTACAGTTGAACGGTGTGAAAAAGATGCTGGCAAACAACGGTATCGCTTTGAACTTTACCGATGCCGCTCTCGACTTTATCTCGGATGCCGGTTACGATTCCCAGTTCGGTGCCCGTCCTGTGAAACGTGCCATCCAGAAGTATGTCCTCAACGAACTGTCGAAGGAAATACTGGGCATGAAGATCGACAAGAACCGTCCGATCACGATTGATCGCGAAGGGGAGGGGCTGGTCTTTAAGAATTGAAAATAGTTTTATTTGAAAGATAAAAGAGGTTGTGTCAAAACGCTGGCACAACCTTTTTTTATGCACAAAGCCCAGACTTTCACAAGCCCGGGCTTTGTTATTACCCAAAGTTTTTGTATCTTTAGGCATAAAGTTTTTCATTAT
>NZ_JAMOKS010000069.1:0-12805 GCF_023656785.1 Parabacteroides caecihominis | reverse complement strand
AGCTGATTGCAACTCTACATCTCGAGATAGTTTACTTCTACCGATCGGTTAATTCAATTATTCATACAACAAATATATTGAATTAATCTTGCTTTGGTGAACTATGCAAAGTTAGAGCATTTCCAGTTCATTCTTACGCGATTCGTCGCGGGCCTGCTGCAAACTCTCTTCCAGCTGTTTCTCTCCCGTTATGTCTGTTATATAGCAAACGACTTTGCTGGGATGCCCGTCTTTATTGATTTTGTGCGCCTGGGCATTTATACGAATCCATGTGGGAACTGTCCGGACAAACATTTTACATACAAAACTACAATTATCAGTCTCCCCGCGGATAACCTGCAAAAGAGGTCCCATATCATTCCCGGGGATAGAACTGAATTGCCCCAAATCCCACAATTCCTGAATAGACAGATAATTATGTGTCTTCAGATAATTGAACAAAGGATTTGAACTGGAATGGTCATTCAACACAGGGTCTATATACAGTTCATCCTCCTCCACGCTATACTCACCGACTATTGAACGGCCGGACAACAAAACGGCTTTCAAAATAGCCAGGTTGTTACGGGTCTGTTCCGCTTTAAGCTGCACATCCGTGTTATCGGAGATGATAAGCAGGTATCCGACCCGCCCGAACTCCGGATCATTCAGTCCGATCCCCTTTATCTGAAGATATTTGATCTGGTCTACGAAAGCCGATGGATAATAACTGGTATTTTGTATGATACTGAAATCATAGACGAATGGAAAACTAAATGCCCGTCCGCTCTTTATCCCCTTCAGTATTTTCTCCGGAATAGCCGGGTTCCTGAAAAGATTAATGCCTAAAAGATCTTTGCGAGCAGAGCCGAAAATACGGGCGTCAGCCTCATTAAGATCGATCAGGTAACCTTCGGAGTCATACAGTTCCACCCCGATAGGCAAATTATTGAAGAACTGTTTAAATTTGATGCTGAGCTCCGCCAAATGTTTCCGCGATTCTTCCAGGCTGGCTTGTGTCTCTCGGCGTTCGATGATCAGGGAAAAGATGCTTGCTATAATATGTAAGTCTTCGATTTCCGTAGCAGTCCAGGCTCGTTGTACCCGAACAGAATCAAAACCGATAAATCCCTGTATTTTATTATGGAAGGAAAGCGGAATAATAAGCATGGATTTCAGGTGCTGCAACTCAAACAGCTTTTTATCCGTTTCCGCTTCCGGAGGCAAGTCGCTCATGCTGCACATGACGATATCGCGTCCGTCCTTCACTGTTTCCATGATCCAGGGGATAGTCTCGTCCGTCAGTTCCGAATGGTTCTCTTTGGGGACTTCCACCCATTCGCTCATCACTTCGTAAGGGAAATAGGCTGTCCGCCCGTCTTTTTCAAAAATAGCTACATATCCCCAGTCTGCATTGAAAAAGTTCAGGAGCAAACTCATGGCCTTCTCTATCGGCTGGCGTTCTTCATTAAACAGCAATACAAGTACCTCGGAAATAATACGCTTGATATTTGAAGCTTCAGCAAAAGAACTGCCGGTATCGGCCTTCTGTTCATTATCGCGTGCTTCTAATAATAGTATCAGCTCCTCTTTGGATAATCGGTTATATTTGTTCTTTGTTAGCGTTGACATCATATGGTGATTCTTTATAAACGCAAAAATATTGAATAGTTTTGATTTTTAAGGTATTTCATGAAATTAATTCTCTTCGGAACATGTTAATATTCACCGGAAATCGCCCGGCAAGCCGTTTCTTTAGAACAATTATGCTTTTAATCATAAGCGTGTTCAGCGTAAAAAGTTATATTTGCATGTTCTAATGTAGACGATTTTAAATATGTTGAAGCAACAGTTACAACAAAAGTTACAGCAAAAGCTATCTCCGCAGCAGATCCAGTTAATACGGCTTCTGGAACTTCCCGCTATCGAGCTGGAAGAACGAATCAAGCACGAACTGGAGGATAATCCTGCCCTGGAGGAAGGAAAAGATATTGCGGACGACTTTGAACGGACTGACGACGAGGGTGTTGATGATATAACTACAAACGAAACAGATACAGACCTCTCACTCGGAGACTATATGAGTGAAGACGATATCCCGGACTACAAACTCCGCGAGATAAGCGAGAAAACCGACCGTAAGGAAGATATTCCTTTTTCCGTAAGCCAGTCATTGAACGAATATCTGCTGCAACAGCTCGGATTGCGTGACCTGCCGGAAAAGGAAATGAAGATTGCCGAATATATTATCGGAAATATAGATGACGACGGTTACTTGCGCCGCGAACTCTCCGCCATTGCCGACGACCTGGTTTTCCAGGCCGGACAAGACGTTAACGAGAAGGAAATAGAAGAGGTTCTCACCATCATACAGGATTTCGACCCCGCCGGAGTCGGAGCCCGCAACCTACAGGAATGTTTATTGCTCCAACTCGACCGTAAAGAGTTGACGCCCGGAGTAAAGATGGCGATCCATATCCTCACGGAATATTTCGAGGAATTTACCCGCAAGCACTACGACAAGATCATGCGCGGCCTCAACATCAGCGAAGGCACGCTGAAAAAGGCTATTCACGAAATAATTGCCCTCGATCCTAAACCTTGCAGCAGTTGGGGCGGTTCTATGGAAGCAGCCATGAGCCAGGTCATTCCGGATTTCCTGGTCGAGGCGGTGAACGGCGAATTGATCCTGAGTATGAACAACCGGGATATTCCGGATCTGAAGATCAGCCGTGAATATGCGGAAATGTTTCAAGACTATGCCGGCAATAAAGCCAACCAGACTTCCAAAATGCGTGAAGCAGTGCAGTTCGTAAAACAAAAGCTGGATTCCGCACAATGGTTTATCGACGCTATCAAACAGCGTCAGGAAACATTACAGCGTACGATGGAAGCCATCATCCTCCTGCAACGGGACTTTTTCCTGACGGGAGACGATGCGACCCTGCGCCCGATGATACTGAAAGACGTGGCCGAACGTGCGGGATACGACATATCGACCATTTCGAGGGTTAGCAACAGTAAATACGTGCAAACCAATTTCGGCATCTACCCTCTGAAGTTCTTCTTCTCCGAATCGATGCAAACCGACAGCGGCGAGGAAATATCCACCCGTGAGGTGAAGAAGATAATGAAAGAACACATAGACAGCGAGGATAAACGCAAACCGCTCACAGACGAGGAACTCACCACGATCCTGAAAGAGAAAGGTTATGTGATCGCCCGCCGCACAGTGGCCAAATACCGGGAACAATTGGATATTCCGGTTGCAAGGCTCAGAAAAGAAATATAAATTTGAAGCGTTATGAGATTGTTTTCAAATATAATATCCGGCATGTTCCACCCGTTACTGATGGTAACGTATGGAGTCATTCTGGCATTGTCATTCACATACCTGGCGATCTACCCGCCCACCATGAAGATGTTCCTGGTTGGCGGAGCCTTCCTGTCGACAGCCGTCGTTCCGGGAATTTTTATCTTTCTGATGGTTAAGAACGGGGCCGCCGGCGACCTGGAACTGACAGACCGCAAAGAACGGGTAGTACCCTACCTGATCATCATCACCTCCATCATGGTCTGTATATTTTATATGTACAAAATGATGATCCCGTTCTGGTTCCTCTCGTTGCTGATGGGGGCCTGCGTAGCATTGCTCTTTTCCCTGTGCATTAACTTCTTCTGGAAGATCAGTGCCCATACGCTGGGCATCGGAGGACTTCTCGGAGGAATCATGGGTGTTGCGCGCATCCACCTGATAAATCCTTACTGGGGATTCATTATCATACTTCTTGCAGCCGGGCTGGTCGGTACTTCGCGTATCTTTTTGAAACGGCATACTCCTATGCAGGTATATGCCGGCTTTTGTCTCGGTTTTATATGTACCTTTGTAGCCTCATTATTGAGTTATATCTATTTATTCATCTAATAAAAACACTAAAGTTATGAACTTTCCTGCTGATTTAAAGTACACTAAAGATCACGAATGGATTCGTGTAGATGGCGCAGTTGCCTATATCGGTATCACTGACTATGCTCAGAGCGAATTAGGCGAAATCGTTTTTGTAGACATCACTACTGAAGGCGAAGTCGTTGCCAAAGAAGAAGTTTTCGGTACAATCGAAGCTGTAAAAACTGTTTCCGACCTATTCATGCCGGTTAGCGGAGAAGTGATCCAGGCAAACTCCGAACTGGAAGACAAACCTGAACTGGTAAACGAAGATGTTTATGGAAACGGCTGGTTGATCAAGATTTCCATGTCTGACCCTTCTGAACTGGACGACCTGCTGTCGGCTGCCGAATACGAACAACTGATCGCTAAATAAATGACACCGGTAGTAAGTATTATCATGGGCAGCACTTCCGACCTGCCCGTAATGGAAAAAGCAGCCAAGTTGCTGGACGAAATGGAGATTCCTTTCGAAATGCACGCCTTGTCTGCCCACCGTACTCCGGCTGAAGTGGAAGCCTTTGCCAAAGGAGCCAAAGACCGTGGTATTAAAGTTATTATCGCCGCAGCCGGTATGGCTGCACACCTGTGTGGCGTGATCGCATCCATGACTACCGTTCCGGTAATCGGTGTGCCTATCAACTCTACACTCGACGGTATGGACGCCCTGCTGGCTATCGTACAGATGCCTCCGGGAATCCCTGTTGCCACTGTCGGTATCAACGGAGCATTAAACGCCGGAATCCTGGCAGTCCAGATGCTTGCCGTAGGAGACGAACAACTCCAGGGCAAGCTGGCCGATTACAAGGAAAATCTGAAGAAAAAGATCGTAAAAGCCAACGAAGAGTTAGCTCAGGTATCTTTTAAATACAAAACAAACTAATTGAAAATTGAAAATTGAGAATTGAAAATTGGAAGATTACTAATCTACTTGTTTTTAATTCTCAATTTTCAATTTTCAATTTTCAATTAAACAAGATGGATTATTTTAATTACAGTCGCCGTAAATCATCTGTTGTCAATATAGGAAACACCCCGTTGGGGGGTGAGAACCCGATACGTATCCAATCCATGGCCAATGTATCCACCATGGACACCGAAGCCTCTGTCCGCCAGGCCATCCGCATGATCGAAGCCGGAGCCGAATATGTGCGTTTCACCGCACAGGGAGAACGTGAAGCCCACAACTTGGGAGAGATCCGGAAAGAACTGAATGCCCAGGGATATACCACCCCGCTCGTTGCCGACATACATTTCAACCCCAGAGCTGCCGATGCCGCCGCCGAAGTGGTGGAGAAAGTACGTATCAACCCCGGTAACTATGTTGACAAAGTAAAAACATTTGACCTTCTGGAATACACCGACGAAGAATATGCAGCCGAATTACAGAAGATACGCGACCGTTTTGTCCCTTTCCTCGACATTTGTAAAAAACACGGAACCGCCATCCGCATTGGCGTAAATCATGGTTCACTGTCCGACCGTATCATGAGCCGGTATGGTGATACCCCCGAAGGAATGGTTGCCTCCTGCATGGAATTTCTGCGCATCTGCCGGGACGAGAATTTCCCGGACGTGGTAATCTCCATCAAAGCATCCAACACGGTTGTCATGGTCCGCACCGTACGTCTACTCGTCCGCACCATGGAAGCAGAAGACATGCACTACCCGCTCCACCTGGGAGTGACCGAAGCCGGTGACGGTGAAGACGGCCGCATCAAAAGTGCTGTCGGTATCGGCGCCCTGCTGACCGACGGAATAGGCGATACCATCCGCGTATCCCTCAGCGAAGACCCGGAAGCAGAAATACCGGTTGCCCGCAAACTGGTTGACTACATACTGGAACGCCGGGAGCACAGGCCGATTGTCGCCCAGGCAGTTCCCGGATACGACCCGGTAACAGCCACACACCGCATCAGCCGGGTAACGGAAGGCATCGGAGGCAACTTCCCTCCCGTCGTCATCTCCGACCGCAGCACCGGCGACTTCGAATTCGATTATTCTTCCCTGCCCGATTACATATACATCGGCAAAGAAGACCCGGACAATCTTCCCGACAACTTCCGCATGCTGGTAGATGCCCATTTCTGGAAAGAACGTCCGAATGCCTACCCTTACTTCATAGCTTCCGAAATAGAGGAAATGAAAGAATACAACTCTCCGCTGAAATTCATCCGCCTGACATACAATGACCTGACGGATAAGACGCTGGAGATACTAAAACAGGATAAAACAGCCGTGGCAGTCCTGAGCACCCACCACCGCAACGGTGTTGGATCGCAACGTGCAGCCATACACAAATTACTGGCAGCGGGCTGCGATATCCCCGTCATCCTTCACCGCGACTATCACGAACCGGACAAGGAAGCCCTGCAACTCAAAGCCGCGGCCGACTTCGGCACCTTGCTGCTCGATGGTTTCGGCGATGGCATCATGCTGCATAATAACGATGAATGCGAAGCTCTGATTACCGACAGTTACATGTTCGGCATCCTCCAGGCAACCCGTTCGCGCATCAGCAAAACAGAATATATCTCCTGCCCGAGTTGCGGGCGTACGCTCTATGACCTGCAAACGACGATTGCCCGTATCAAAGAAGCCACTTCACACCTGAAAGGATTGAAGATCGGCATCATGGGCTGTATCGTAAACGGTCCCGGCGAAATGGCCGACGCCGACTACGGTTATGTAGGTGCGGGACGCGGGCAGATCAGCCTCTACAAAGGCAAAGAATGCGTGCTGAAAAACATCCCCGAAGAAGATGCAGTAGAACGTTTAGTTCAGTTAATAAAAGAGAACGGAGACTGGCAGAACTGATATTTGTACTATCTTCGTCCCTCAAAATCAAGATATAATATGGAAGTAAAGATAATTAATAAATCACATCACCCACTGCCTGCCTATGCAACAGAATTGTCGGCAGGTATGGATATCCGTGCAAACCTGACAGAGCCCGTAATGCTGAAACCATTAGAACGCAAGCTGATCCCGACCGGATTATACATTGCCTTGCCCGAAGGTTACGAAGCACAGATGCGCCCCCGCAGCGGCCTGGCATTGAAACACGGCATCACCCTGCTGAACACGCCGGGAACGATCGATGCGGATTACCGGGGTGAGATCGGAATCATTCTGGTCAACCTTTCTTCCGAGCCGTTCACCGTGAACGACGGAGAGCGTATCTGCCAGATGGTTATCGCCACCCACAGCCAGATAAGCTGGAAACCGGTAGAAGTCCTCGACGATACGGAACGGGGTGCCGGAGGTTTCGGACACACGGGAAAAAAATAACGACAGTCCGACACCCGGACCTTACCGGAACAACACAGATTAATAAAGCATAGATACAAACATATGTTGAAACAACTAATATACGGGATACTTTTTTCACTTCTCCTGCTGACGGGAATCAATCCCTTGCATGCAGAAGAGACCCGGAAAGACACTCCCACCAAGGCAAAAGAATTAAGTGAAGCCGAACAACGGAAATTCGACTATTTCTTCTTCGAAGGGCTGAACCTGAAAACAGCCGGGAAGTTCGATGCCGCTTTCGACGCTTTCAACCATTGCATGGCCATCGACTCGACGGCATCTCCCGTACTGTACGAACTTTCATCGTTCTATGTGCAGATGAACCGGCCGGAAAAGGCGGTCGAGATGTTACAGCGTGCCGTAGCCAACAGCACGGACAACTTCACCTACCGGATGGCACTGGCTACTATCAGCCGCAACCTGGGTATGTACGGAGAAGCTGCCGAGGAATATGAGAAACTGGTAAAAGCCTTTCCCGGAAAACCGGAACTGAACTATTACCTGGCAGAAGCACTGACACAGGAAGGCGAAACCGGCAAGGCTATCGACGCCTACAACGCCCTCGAATCGTCCATCGGCATGAACGAGGCGCTCTCCATGCAGAAATACAAGCTCTACAACCAGTTGGAACAATCGGATGCCGCTTTCAACGAAATAGAAAAGCTGGCTATCAAATATCCGATGGAAGCCCGCTACCAAATCATCCTGGGTGACCTTCACCTGGAAAAGAACGACACGATAAAGGCTCGCGCCTACTACCAGAAAGCCCATGAGATCGACCCGGGTAACCCTTACTACATCGTCTCTATGGCCAACTACTACGAAGCGACCGGCAACAAGGATGCTGCCGAAACGCAGATACGCAATGCCCTGATCAATGAAAAACTGGACGTAGACACCAAAGTCGCCATCCTCTCCCGTTATATCCTGAAGTTGCAACAGACGAAGAAAGGGACGGACAGCGCCAACGCCTTGTTCCAGACATTGCTCGAACAACATCCGGAAGACACCGACCTGAAACAGATGTACGGCAGCCTCCTGATCGCCCAGGGGAAAACAGACGAAGCCCGTTTCCAGTTCCAACTTATCACAGAGATGGAGCCCGAAAACGCAGCCGCCTGGCAACAACTGCTGAATATGTCGCTGAAAGCCGAAGATATTCCCGAAGTGATCCGTATCTGTACTAAATGCCAGGAACTATTCCCGGATGCACCCGAATATTATTTCTATCTGGGTATCGCTTATTACCAGCAGGAGAAATACCAGGAAGCCCTGAACACCTACTATGCAGGTATCAACATCATCCCGACGGATAATCCCCGGCTTAAATCCGATTTCTACGGACAGATCGGCGACATCTACTATCAAATGAAACAAATGGACCAGACATACAAGGCTTACGACGAAGCACTGAAATACAACGACAACAACATCGTCGTCCTCAACAACTACGCGTATTTCCTTTCCCTGGATAAAAAAGACCTGAAAAAGGCAGAACGCATGAGCGCCCAGTGCATCAAGCTCGAACCGGACAATGCGACCTATCTGGATACATACGCATGGATATTCTTCGTACAGGGCAACTACACCCTGGCCAAGATCTACATCGAAAGCGCCCTGGAGAAAGACACGACGAAAAGTTCGGAACTGGTAGACCATTACGGTGACATCCTGTATATGATAGGAGACAAGGACAAAGCCATAGAACAATGGAAAAAAGCCCGCGAAATGGGTAAAGAAAGCGAAATACTCGACCGCAAGATCATTGAAGGCAAATATATCGAAGAGGAGGAAGCAAAATGAGAAGGATAACAACTCTTGTCCCCGCGATCCCGCGTCAGGCACGGGAACGGGTAAGTTTAGCTTTTATCTTATTGATCATCCTGTTCTTGTCCGGCTGTAAAACATCAAAGAAAGTCGGGACGGTAGCCTCCGGCAGCGCCAAGGCACACAACGAGTTTTTCGAATCCATGGAAGAACATTCTTTTCAGTTCAATACGATGACGGCACGCCTGAATGCGGAACTGAAAACGGCCAAGAACAACATGAGTTCACGTGTCGACCTGAAGATGGTCAGGGACAGCGCCTTCCAGCTATCCGTACAGCCATTCCTGGGGATCGAAGTTTTCCGCGCCGAATTTACCGTCGACAGCATAAAGGTAGTAGACCGCATGAACAAACGGTATGTCGCCGAACGTTATGCCGACCTGAAAGGCCAGACACCGATCGAATTTAACTTTTATAACCTCCAGGCACTGTTCACCAACCATATCTTCCTGCCCGGCAAACAGGAGATAGACCCCAAACAGTACAAACGTTTCAAACTGAACCAGGAAGGATCGACTGCCGAGATCAAGGTCAAAGACACGATGGGACTGCTTTACACCTTCTTTGCCGACGGCGAAGAGAAGTTGCTTTCCACCTATATCACCGACCCATCCGAGCAATATGCCCTGCAATGGGACTATTCCGATTTCCGCGTGGCGGAAGGACAGCCTTTCCCGATGTTGATGGACGTACAGGTCCTGGCAAACGGTTCGTCGCAGGGAGGCATCGCTTTCCGTTTCTCCCGCATCCAGACAAATGTTCCGGTTAATCTGGACTTCTCCATTCCGGCTAAGTATAAACGTATTACCTTTGCACAAATCATAAAATCAATCAGTAACAGCCAGCAATAAAAATGAAGTACATTTGGTTTGTCATATTCACGTTATCTGCCCTGACCGCCTTCGGACAGAAGTCCGCCCGGGTGAGACAGCTTGAAGAACAGCGAAAGAAAGCGCTGGCCGAGGTCGAAATGACAAACCAGTTACTGCAAGAGACGACGCAAACAGCCCAGAACACCCTCAACCGGCTAAATCTGCTCTCACAGCAGATCCTTTCCCGTAAAAAGGTGATCAGCCTGCTCAACCAGGAACTAGGCGAACTGGATAACCAGATAGCCGCTTCCCGCCGTGAGATCAGCAAGCTGGAAAAAGAACTGGGCAGTAAACGTGAGAACTACGGCAAGTCCGCACAAAGCCTGTACAAACGCCGCAGTTCGCAGGATAAACTGCTCTTTATCCTCTCCGCCGATAATTTCGCACAATCCATGCGCCGTATGCGTTACCTGCGTGAATATGCCGACTGGCAGAAGCACCAGGCCACCGAGATCATCGACAAACAAACCGAGATCACCCTCAAACAGAAAGAACTGGAAAAGACACGTTCCGAAAAGAACGCATTGCTGGGAACCCGCGAACAGGAGAGCCAAAAGCTCCAGACCGAGGAAAGCAGCCAGAAAGCCGAAGTACAGCAACTCAACAAAAAACAAAAGCAGCTGAAAGAAGAACTCCGGAAGAAGCAGCAGCAAGCCAATGCCCTGAACCGTCAGATCGAAAAGCAGATTGCCGAAGAGATAGCCCGTGCCGAAGCCGAAGCTAAGGCCGTCCGCGAACGTGAACGCCGTGCCCGCGAAAAGGCCAAAGCAGAAGGAAAAGAGCCGGTCAAAGAACCCGTACAGGAAGAACGCGTAGCCGATACCAAAGGCGGTTATGCCATGACACGCGCCGAAAAGAAACTGTCCGACGACTTCGCCGGCAACCGTGGCCGCCTGCCCTTCCCCGTAGCCGGACGTTATACGATCGTCGGAACCTTCGGCGAACAACAGCATCAGGAACTGAAATACGTACGCACCAACAACAGCGGTATCGACATTCAGACAAATCCCGGAGCCGAAGCCCGTGCCGTCTTCAATGGCGAGGTAACCCGTGTATTCGTAGTGCCCGGCTACAATAACTCCGTCATCATACGTCATGGTAATTACCTGACCGTCTACAGCAACCTGAGCCAGGTCTATGTAAAGGCAGGCGATAAAGTCAGCACCCGTCAGACTATCGGAAAGATATTCACCGATACGGAGAGTGGCAATGCCACCATCCTTCATTTCCAGCTTTGGAAAGAAAAGACCAAGCTGAACCCGGCACCGTGGCTGGATTGATCCGTTAACATATTTTAGGCGCACCGACTAACCAACGGCAGCTAGCTAGTCTAACTCTCTCCAGATAGACAGCCTAACTGCCGTTGGTTAGTCGATCTAACTCCCTAAGGTTAGCCGATCTCATCCTCCTGGGCAAAGAGTAGCTCTGTATTTTCCTTTTTTCAATCCAATTAAGTACCTTTGCCTCCTACTTAAAAGTTTTATTATGTATTTGACACTCTTTCTTACTTTCCTGAAAATTGGTGTGGGGACGATAGGCGGTGGCTATGCAATGCTGCCATTGATACAACGGGAGGTAGTAGACCGCGGCTGGCTGTCGAAAGAAGATTTCATCGACCTTTTCTCTGTTGCCCAGTCATTACCGGGTATCTTCGCTGTAAACATCTCCATCTTTGTCGGTTACAAGTTGAAAAAAAGTATGGGGAGTGTAGTTTGCGCACTCGGAACAATCCTGCCGTCTTTCCTGATTATCCTGCTGATCGCCACGTTTTTCACCCGCGTGCAGGATAATGAATGGGTTGAAAAGATATTCAAAGGCTTACGTCCCGCCGTCGTGGCGCTGATCGCCGTGCCTTGTATCACTACGGCACGTTCCATCAAACTGAGTTATCTCACGATGCTTATTCCCGTTGCAGCCGCGTTGCTGATCTGGATAGGAGGCGTTTCGCCGGTATGGATCATCCTGGTTGCCATTGCAGGCGGGTTGGTATATGGTTTAAAGATAAAGAAAAATTAATATGATCTGGTTACAGTTACTTTATGTTTACCTGAAGATCGGGATCTTCGGTTTCGGCGGCGGATATGCCATGCTCTCACTGATACAGGCAGATGTAGTGGACCGCTATAAATGGATATCTCTGCAAGAGTTCACGGACATTGTCGCAATCTCTCAGATGACACCCGGTCCGATCGGGATCAATAGTGCGACTTATATCGGCTATACAGCCATACATAATGCCGGGTATTCTCCTTTTATGGCAGTCCTCGGTTCCTGTCTGACCACATTTGCCGTATGTTTGCCGTCGTTCATACTGGTACTGGTCATCTCCTACTTTTTTGCCAAGTTCAAGAACAACAAATATGTCGTTGCCGCCTTTACGGGCTTACGTCCGGCCACAGTCGGACTGATCGCCGCCGCCGCACTCATGTTGATGAACAAAGAGAACTTCATCGACTACAAAAGTTTCCTGATCTTCGGTGCCGCCTTCATCCTTACCTGGAAGTTCAAGGTCCATCCGATACTGATGATTGCATTGGCTGGGGTTGCGGGGTTGATATTATATTGGTAATTATAAATAGCTTTCAGATATTTCAGACCAGGGTAACCGCACCAAAATAACTTGTTTCAGATCTTATCAAATGTGAACTATCCGATTATTGACCGATTGTACCTAGCTCCCCTCTTGAGAGGGGGAAGGGGGTGTGTTATAATTTCGCCCTATAACTAGCTTTAACACACCCCTTATCCCCTCTCAAGAGACTGTGTAAAAACTAGTCTTTGAAAAAGTTCTTTGAAATTTTGTTAAGTAGTAGAAAGAAATTAACTTCGGCTATTCAAAAGCATGAGTTATGAACTATCGCGAGTTATC